>JAISRD010000033.1 GCA_031273835.1 Treponema sp.
CGGATCTCAAAATTGTACAAATTTCTTGAAACCGAATATGATATACAGATTGATTCTTCCCAAGATACCATTTCCGCCAAAAACGCCGATTTTATTGAGGCGCAAATGCTCAACCTTAAGGTTGGTTCGGCCCTGCTGGTTATAAACCGGATTACCTCCCGATCCGGCATACCCATCACCTACGATATCAGCACCATGCGTGCGGACAGGTATCAGTTTGAAGTAGCCACTTCGGGCAGATAATAAGAAAATCGCGGTACGGACACGGAAGGGCGCTGTGGTTCGTAATGAACAATGGTTTTAAGCGCCGGGAAATCAGGTTTTACTCCAAAGCCGTCTCAATGGCCTTTAGTATGGCCTTGCTGCTTGCGGTGGCCCCGCTTACCGCGTCCACTTCAAGGCTTTGGGCTTCGATTACCCTGGGTATTACGGCCTCGGCTTTTTTCCCGAGGCCGTTGAAATGTCTGATAATATCAATGGAACTTATTTTTCCGTCTTTAACCGTAACATCAAGGATTACCCGCACCGGGCCTACTTTGGATTTACCCTGATAGGTCCCGTCCGCCGTCCGCTTTAAGTCAAAATCTCCGATTACAATTTTGTCAAAATTAACACAGCCCGCGCTCAACAGCGTCAAAGCCAGCAAAATTACCGGAAGCAGCTTTTTATAGTTCATCTTAAACCTCACTTTATAGCTTATTGCGACACCGCCGTCGCGGCCAGTCCCACAAGACCCTTTACTTCCCGGTCGGCAAAACGCAGTCCCCCGCCGATAAAAACGTCCCGGGTACTGTTCAGGGCGTCGTAAACGCCCCCCTGGAGGTAGAGCCAGTTCCAGGGTTTGTCCGCGTCGGGATTGAAGAAGGGATAAAAGGTTACCGTTCCCGTCAGATTCGGGTAGGCGCCGCTCCTCCCGAAGTTAAACAGTTCCCCGGAAACGGAAACCTGCCGCAGGGGGGTAAAGTCGACGCCGAATCCCGCGGTACTTTCCAGAAGCCCTCCCCGGAGGGTAAGCATGCCCCAGCGCCGGGCGATTTCCGCGTCCACGGAAAAGGAATACTTGGTTTCTGAAGTATCGGTATAACTTGTCGTTGTACCGGGGCTTGCAGTCGTACCGGCGGTGGTAGTTGTTACCGTTCTTGTGGTAACCCCATTGGGGGCGCCGTTAACCCCGATGCGGTACCAGCGGTCCGCCGAGGCGGGTTCCAGCCTGAGGGAAGCGCCGGCCCGGACCTGGTTGAGGAGGAAACCGTAATCCACATTGGAATCTATCTGTATTCCCATGCCCGCCGCCCTCTTTACCACTTCCCCGGCGTCTTCAATAACGACCTCAAGCTTATCCACGGTTTTTTCGGTCTGCTCCACCGTGGAAAGTATGGCCGCATAAAGCCGGTCATCGTAAATCATCTGCCCCACATTACCCCGGCCGCCGGCGATTTCTCCCGTTATCTGTCGTATGTTCTCCAGGGCCAGGTGTATATCCGTAAAAGATGCGTCAATCTCGCCGCTGTTGGCACTGAGGAGCATTTCGGTCTGGGCGGTAATCAGGGCGACGGATTCAAGGATCTCGGAGATCCTGTCCAGTTCCTCATCCGCCCGGGCGTCCAGTTTTCCCGCCAGGGAATTGAAGGTTTCCAGGGAAACCGCCAGCAGCGCCATCTGGTTGGTCCTGAATTCCTGCAGGACGGCGGATAACTGCCCCCCTAAATCGGACACCACCCCCGCCATATCGCTTAAGCCGGTATCGGCGCCGATTCGGCTTCCCGGACGGAGTATGGGGGTAAATTCCGTACCCGGATCCAGCGAAAGCATGGAAGTTCCCAGTATGGAAGAAGAACGCCGGGAGATCTTCGCGTCCTCCCGTACTTCCACATTCTTAAGGAGGGCCATGGTAATCTGCGCCTCGTTTCCCTTCAGGTTGATGGCCCGGATCTTCCCCACGGCGACCCCGGCAAGGAAAACCTTGGATCTGGTGGAAAGACCCGTGGCGTCGGGTATGGTTGCTTCATAGAGTACGGTATTAAAACCCGAAAATCCGTCGGCGGAGAGTATCACATAAATGCTCCCGGCGCCTCCCAGGATAATAAAAAACAACGCCACCTTTACATATCTTGAAATATTCATGTTTGCAGCTCGCTGAATGAAATACGGATAAAATCCTTAACCATCTGTTTGTCCGACAGGACAAGATCCGCGGGAGCGCCCTCGGCAATGATAAACCCCTGATCCAAAAACGCGATACGGCCGGCAATTCTAAAGGCCGCCGGAATATCGTGGGTTATCATCACGCAGGTAACCCCCAGTTCTTTGTTGACCCTGACGACCAGATTGTTGATGGTCTCGGATAAGACAGGATCAAGGCCGGTGGTGGGCTCGTCAAAAAAGAGCACCTCGGGCTGCATCATTAAAGCCCGGGCAACCCCGACCCGTTTCCTCATGCCCCCCGACAACTCCTCGGGACGCTTTGATTCTATACCGGGAAGTTCTATCCATTCAAGCAGTTCCGCGACTCTTTTCTTTATTTCCCGGCTGTTTTTAATGTGCAGCGCCTCGATCAGGGGAAAGGCGAGGTTTTCCCCCACGGTCATGGAGTCAAAGAGGGCGGCGTTTTGAAAGGAATAGCCGAAACTGCGCCGTATCGGCGCAAGATCATCCCGGTGAAGATAGGTTAATTCGGTATCCTTAAACCAGACCCTCCCCGAGTCGGGGGCTGTCATGCCGATGATAGTCTTGATAAGGACGCTTTTCCCCGTACCGCTCTGGCCTATGATGGCGTATACGGACTTTTCCGGGATGGAAAGGGAAACATCCCGGAGGACCCGGTTTTCCCCGAAGGATTTGGAGAGCTTTTCCGTCCGTATCACCGCGTTCATGCGTAGACCAGCCTTAAGGTCAGGGTGGCAAGAATATAGTCGGCCACCAGGATAGCCACGGAGGAGGAAACCACCGCGTTGGTGGCGCTGTCCCCCACTCCCTTGGCGCCCTGGGTGGTGTTAAGGCCGTGGAAACAGCAGATCGTGGCGGTCATAAATCCCATAATAAGCGCCTTGACGAGGCCAATCATAATATCCCGGGGGCTTAAGAAACTGAACATGTAATCGGTATAACTGGCCGAATCAATGGCGTACAAATAGACGGAAATGAGGTAGGCCCCCAGGGTTCCTATGACATTGGCCAGCAGGGTAAGGACTGGAAAAACAAAAATCGAGGCGATGACCTTGGGCAGGACCAGGTACTGGACCGTGTTGATCGACATGGATTCCAGGGCGTCGATCTGTTCGGTAACCCGCATGGTCCCCAGCTCCGCCGCCATGGCGGAACCGTTCTTGGCGATAAGCATGAGGGTGGTAATGATCGGGGCAAGCTCCCTGGACAGGGCCACCGCCACGGTGGCGCCGGTCCCGATTTCCGCCTGGAGGGGCTGGAGGAAGGCGATCATCTGGAGGGAAAAGATCATCCCGATGGCCCCCCCCGAAAGGAGGATGATCAATATGGACTGGACCCCCAGATGTTCTATCTCGGCAATACAAAGACCGACGCGGAAAGGGGGCCTCAGGGCGCCGCGGGCCAGCTCCCAAAGAAAAGCGAAGTACCTGCCTAAGCTATCCAGCTTTTCCAACATTTTCAGGAACATTTCCTTGATTCTAGCAAGGAAATGAAAAAAAGGCGAGATACCGCGGCGCTTTCTCGGTTGACCCCGCGGCGGGGAAGGGCGTAGTATAGCAGCGTGGCGGCAAAAGGAAAAAAAAGCTCAGGCTTCGGGTGGATTCTCTTTTGGGTGGCCTTTATCATCGGGGTGGCCCTTCT
>JAISRD010000229.1 GCA_031273835.1 Treponema sp.
TATATGTTTCGCCGCCTGACGGCGGCTCGCGCTGCGCCGGAGCGTTACACGGCGGAAGAAAAAAAAGCTTACAGCAAAAACTTATTCTCTCTTAATTGACCGCGCAAGCGGGGGCCTCCGTGGTTCCGCTTCCCTTTGTGTCCTTTGCGGTTTTCATTAAGGAACTCGATCTTTCCGCCTCAATTCCCGATAGCTTAAAAAAATTCCCCGACAGCCCGGTTTTCCAGTGTTATTTTTACCTATGATATTTATCCGGGTAGATCTGCCGTAGATCTAGGCAGATCTGTGGCAGATCCAGGCAAATCTACGGTAGATACGGACAGATCTGTCATTTACGGAGGCAGGAAGGATCTATTCATGATCATGACCGCACGAGAACCCCCATCCCCAAGCCTCCCACCCGCCCGGAAGGGCGGGCCGCCGGGCCGCCCTTGAAACTTGAATTGACAGGATTAGCGGAACGGGATATAGTAAATCATATCTTACTAACTTTATAGGTTTTACCTAGTTTAGCGGGGCGTTATGGCAGGGGATTACGCGGGAATACGGGAAAATCGTCCGGACACTCTAACCTTTACCGACTGGGGCGGGGAAAGCCGGCAGGCGGAGGAACAGTACGGCAAAAAATGCCTTGCCCGGGCGGACCGGACCTTCAGTCAGGGGCTGCAGTGCCAGCAGATCAACTCGGTTATGGCCCTGCTCTCCATGGAAGATTCGGCCTTTGTGGTCCACTCCCCCCTGGGCTGTTCGGGGTGCTGTAGCATGGCCAACGACTGGTTCCGGGTGGGGCAGGCCCACCGGGGCAGCTTTCCCCTCCGTAACGCCCGGATCATCGTGACCAACCTGGATGAAAAGGACATCATCCATGGGGGGGAGGAAAAACTGCGGGAGGCCCTGCGGCTGGCCAAAAGCCGTTACAACCCCAAGCTGATCTTTATCTTCCTCTCCTGCGCCTCGGGGATTATCGGGGACGACGTGGACGGTATCGCCGCGGAGCTTCAGGGGGAACTGTCCCCGGCGATCATAGTCCCCGTCCACTGCGAGGGGTTTAAGTCCAAGATCTGCGCCTCGGGCTACGACGCGTCCTTTCTGGCGATACACAAACACATCTTAAAAGACGCCCCCAGGGGGGAAACCGTGCCGGGGCTGCTTAACCTCTTCGCCCCCCCCACGGTGAGTTTTGTGGATCAGATGGAAATTGAACGCATCCTGGGGGAGATCGGAATCACCGTCAACTACATTCCCTTTTATTCTTCCCTTGAGAAGATACGCCGTATCCCCAGCGCCCAGGGGTCGACGGCTATCTGCAAGGTCTTCGCCGATGAGTTTATGAAGGACCTTAAAGAACGGTACGGCATCCCCTATTCCCATACGATCATGCCCATCGGTACCCGGAATACCGACAAATGGCTCCTGGGGGCGGCGGCGATCATGGGGAAGACCGAAGAGGCCCGGGCCTATATCGCGAAACAGCAGGAGCTGTACCTGTCCCTGGTGGCGGATCTGCGCCGGCGGCTTGAGGGTAAACGGGCGGTTATCTGCGGCGGTACGGGCCGCAGTTTTGCCGGGGCGGCGCTGATCAACGATTTCGGCATGCGCCTCGTGGGGATGACCACCCCCATCTACGACGACGACGTACAGCTTGACGTACAGTACTTAAATGATCTTTACGGTAACTTTACCGTGGATATAGGAAATATGATGCCCTTTGAACAGGTAAATATGCTCCACAAGCTTAAACCGGATATCTTTATCGGGGTGCCGATCTGGGCCGCCCGGCTGGGGATTCCCACCACCCATGTGCTGGATATCAAACGGCCCACCCTGGGCTACCGGAACCTGGTATACCTTGGAAACAAAATCGCCTTCCAGCTTGAGAATCCGGGGTACAATAAAAAAATAGCCAAGTACGGAACCCTGCCTTACAAGCAGAGCTGGTACGACGATAACCCCTTTAAGTTTATCAGGGAGATCTAGAGGAGGCCCCATGTCTGTAATCCTGGAAAACCCCCACGGCAGCTGCGCCCTGGGCGGGGCGAACGCGACCCTTTCGGCGATACGCCGGGTGGTGCCGATCTTCCACTCCGGCCCCGGCTGCGGCATGCAGACCACCGCCGGAGAGGCCAGCCAGGGGAGCCTCCGGCTGCCCTACTTTGTGGCCTACACCGCCCTGCCCAGTACCAATATGCTGGAACGGGAGGTGATCTTCGGGGGCGAGAAAAAGCTGGATGAACATATTGCCGGCGCCCTGGATATCTTTGACGCCGACGCCTTCTTTGTACTTTCAGGCTGTACGGCGGGGATCATCGGGGATGATCTGCAAAGCGTGGTTCAGAAGTACCGGGAAAAGGGGGCGCCGGTATACGCGGTCAATTCCGCGGGCTTCCTGGGAGAGAGTTACCGGGGTTACGAAATCGCCCTCAAGGCCCTGCTGGACAATATTGTTGATCCCCAACCGGAGGGGCGGGAAGGGGACCTGGTGAACGTGCTGGGGATCATGCCCTACCACGATCCCTACTGGGAAGGAAATTTTGAGGAGATACTCAGGCTCCTCAATAAACTCGGTCTTCGGGGGAATACCTTTTTTTCCCACAACCAGGGCATCGCCGACATACGCCGTTCCTCAAGGGCCGCCCTCAATATCATACTCCACCCCTGGCTTCTTAAAGACGCGGCGGCGGAGTACCTTTCCCGTTTCGGCATACCCAGCCTCCGCTGGTCCGGGACGCCCCTGGGGGCCACCGATACCGGCGCATTCCTCCGGGCGGTGGGGGAAGCGGCCGGACGGAGCGGGGAGGCTGAGGCCCTTATCGAAGAGGAGGAACGTTACCTTTACCGCTATATGGAAACCGGCCTGGGCCTTCAAAGCTGGCGCCGTTTTGCGGTGGTGGGGGAATCCGCCAATGTCGTTCCCATTACGCGTTTTCTGGCCAACGATTACGGTTTTACGCCGGAGGCCGCTATCCTTACCGATGTGGTGTTCCGTCCGGAGGATAAAAAACGCATCGAGGATCAGCTCCTCCATCTGGAATCGGTCCGCCCCCCCCAGGTATTCTACTCAGGCGATCAATGGGAGATAAATCAAACCCTGGAAAAGTTTCCCGAAACAACCCTGCTTATCGGCAGTACCAACGAAGGGGAATACGCCATGAAACACCAGATACAGCACTTCATCGCCTGCTACCCCAACACGGAACGGCTTATCTATAACCGCAGCTGCGCGGGCTACCGGGGGGCGCTGACCTTTATGGAGGACATATACTCCAATCTGTAGGTCTTCTATTTGGGGATATGACCGAAGTACATCAGCTCCCAGATGGCCGGGCTTTCCAGTTTTTCCGCCACCCTGTCCCCCTCAAACCGTTCCAGTACCGCGTCCCCGGTAAAACGGTGATAGGCGCCGTCAAAACCGGCAAGCCGGGCGAGGAATTTGACAAAGCCCTTGATTTCATCGATCATCTTAAAATTAACGATGCTTTTCTTCCGCCGGTAGCTGACCCGGTAATGGACCTCGCCGTCGTTGTAGTCGTAGACCAGCCGGTTGAACACGGGCTTATGGGTCTCTTCATCGATAAATTCATCGGAAGCGGTAAACTTGAGTTTTGACGCGTCGTCGGCGATGATACGGTTTTCGCCGGCTATCATAAAGATGGGGAATTCGTTGTAACCGTATTTTTTTTCGCCGTAAATATAGGAACTGATAACCCGGTACTCCCCGATTCTGGCGCGGCCCCAATACCAGTGGTTCAGCAGGATACGCATATTGATATTGCCCCAGTTGTGGTCGTGGTAGCCCGTCCCCCGGTGGCGGGTGGTTTTTCCCTCCAGGGTAATGGCCGCCTCCACGGTCCCCTCGGGTACCGACGGCAGCCAGGCGAAAAAGTGCTGATCCCTTTCACCAAAAAAGAGATGCCCCGTTTCAGGGCGCCAGGGGGGCACACTGCCCGTTAAATGTACCGCGGCTTCGGCCTTGTCGTTCTTAAAGTAGATATCGTATTCCCGTTCCAGGAGCTTACCCCTAAAGTAACAGGGGCCGATCTGTACATCACAGCCCTCCTTCGAAGCGGTAAAGGGAGCTCCGGGGACTTCAAATGAACCGGCGTAGGGACGGCCTTCGGCGGTAACCAGGGATA
Source organism: Treponema sp. (assembly GCA_031273835.1). Lineage (GTDB taxonomy): Bacteria > Spirochaetota > Spirochaetia > Treponematales > Breznakiellaceae > JAISRD01. The sequence continues at coordinate 4,134 of JAISRD010000229.1, forward strand.
TGGTTACATGGGGCGCCGGGGGCCCTTCGGGTGAAAGCATGTGTTTGGTGTAAAACACGATCACCAGGGTAGTTCCGTCGTCCATGTGGGAATCGAAGTACCACCACTCGTAACTGCCCTTTTCACCGCCGGCGGTCCGGGTCCCGTCCTCCCAGGGTTCAACGGTCCCCTTTTTCAGCCCCAGTTTTGCATAATGTTCCGGGGCGGTCCCCAGCCTTGATAGAATCTTTTTCGGCATCCTTATTCTCCTTACGACGCGGCGAACTTTCTTGCCTTCCCGAAATTTATCCAGAAGAGCAGGGCGGAAAGGACAATAAAAACGAGGGCCAAAAGCTGGATATAGAGGAATTCCTTCATCCCGCGGTTCAAGTTGTTCCAGTTCCGCAGGAGGTTAAACAGGGAAAGGCCCAGCTGCAGGGTGAGTATAAGCGCCGCGGCCAGGGTCGAACTAAGCACCCTCAGCGCCTTTGGCCGGCCGGCGCTTGAGAAAATCAATACAAAGTGGACGATCAGGGCCAGGGCATATCCCAGCAGGGGGACGCTGACCGTGATAAGGCTGGATATTCCGGGGGCGTAGCGCAGGACATTCCGCAGCGTGGCGGCAAAAAGAAAGACGCCCCCGGCGGCCCCCGCGGCGGCGATGATCCGTATCCAAAGGGCGGGCAAATTTTTTCTGCGTATAAGCAGCTGCAGGATGAAGGCGGCTAAAGCAAGAACAACGCCGAAGGCGCCCCCCGAGATACGGGCAATAAGAAAACCCATGTTCATTCCTCCTTAACTAGATAAAATATTCAGGCCTTTTAGTGGCGGTAAACCGGGAGAGGAACTGTTTGGTCCGCTCCTGAAGGGGATTGCCGAAGACCTGTTTCGGATTCCCCTGTTCCACGATTTCCCCAAAATCCATAAAAACCGATTTATCGGCAATATCGTAGGCAAATTCCATCTCATGGGTTACCACGATCATGGTAACCCCCGTTTCCGCCACCGACCTGATGAGGTCAAGAATTTCATTGACCTTTTCCGGGTCCAGCGCCGAGGTCGGTTCGTCAAAGAGGATCACCGCGGGGTTTACCGCAAGGGCCCGGGCGATGCCTACCCGCTGCTGTTCCCCGCCTGAAAGCTGGTAGGGTCGGGAATCGAATTTGGCCGCCAGCCCCACTTTTTTCAGCACCGACGCGGCCCTTTCAAGCGCCTCCGCCCTTGGTACTTTCCGGGCGATAATAAGCCCTTCGGTAACATTTTCCAGGGCGGTCTTATTCAGGAAAAGGTCGTAATTCTGAAACACCATCGCCGTTTTCCGGCGCATGGCGAGCATCTGCTTCGCGGAAACCTTCCGCAGATCCACCTCGTCATCTTCTATGCGGAGGGTTCCGGCATTAGGTTTTTCCAGAAAATTAAGGCACCGGAGGAGGGTTGTTTTGCCGGACCCGCTGGGGCCGAGCAGGGTTACCACCTCGCCCTGGTTCACCGTAAGGTCGATACCCTTAAGAACCTCGTGCCTGCCGAAGGACTTCCGCAGGTTTTTTACTTCGATTAATCCGTTCATGGCGCCGCATCCCTCATCTTCCGGGCGTATACCTTTTCCAGAATGGAGAAGATCCGCTCAAAAACCAGGCATATCCCCCAGTATACAAGGGCCGCCGCGGTATAAGCCTCGAGAAAACGGTAGTTGCCCGTGGCGGCTATCACCGCGGCGTTCATCACGTCCACTACCGCGACCATGGACGCCAGGGCCGCCGCCTTGGTCAGGGCGATGAGGATATTACACATCATGGGGAGGGATACCGGAACCGCCTGGGGGAGCGCAATACGCGTAAGCACCTGGATCTTTGTAAGCCCCACGGCAAAACCCGCGTCGTACTGTCCCCGCTTTACCGACGCCAGGGCGCCCCGGAATGCTTCGGAAAGGCCGATAGATGCGTACACAGAAAGGGCGGCCACGGCGATGAGCGCCTTGTTGAGTCCCTTAAAGGTAAAGGATAGTCCCAGGGCGGTCATGAGGGGATCGTAAACACCGGCGCTTATCACATAAAAAACCAGGAGGAGCAGTACTACCGGAATGCCCTTAACGACGGTTACCAGCCAGCGGAAAAAAACGGCCAAAACCCTGATACGGAAAAAACGCGCCAGGGCGATGAGCAGGCCCGCCGCCGTACCGATAAGCAGCGGAATAACGGCGAGGGCAACCGTAACGGGTATTTTTGACGCGGCGGCCCGTAAAGCTGTCAGCATAAAGGAAAAACTAAAATTCACCGCCCCCCCTAAGGTACCGCGGCGGGCGCCTGCCGCCGTATCCCGGCTTCGATATATCCAAAAAATTTTTCAAGGATAATGGTAAGGACGATAAAAAGCGCCGCCGCCACCACATACCCCTCAAGAACACGGCTTGTAATGGCCCCCAGGGTTCTGACCCGGCCTATCACGTCCAGGATGCCCAGGGCAAAGGCCAGGGAGGTATCCTGGAGCAAAACGGTCATGCTGGTTCCCAGGCTGGGAATGGCGATGATCACGCTTTGGGGGATGATTATCCTGAGGTATGCCTGGGACCGGCTGAGGCCTGCGGCGGCGGCGGCGTCCCCCTGGGCCTTGGGCACGCTGAGGATGGAGGACCGGAAGATCTCCGAAAAATAAACCCCCGTATTAAGCCCATAGGTAATATAGATGAAATAGATCTTATCCCATCGGGTAATGTTGATTCCAATCCGCAAAAACAGCATCGGCAGGGCATAGTAAACAATGAACATCTGGATAAGGATCGGGGTTCCGCGGATAAAGGACACCAGAATACGGCTGAACCAGGATAAAACGGGGATTTTTTCCAGATGAAGGAAAGCCAGCAGCAATCCTATGAGCAGCCCCGATAGGGTAGCGACGAAGACTATAAGGAGGGTAAGCGGAAGCGCCGAAACCACCCGGGGCAGAAAATAGGCCGCCCTTTCCCACTCAAAAAAATTCGGCATTTCCCAAATAACTCCTATAGTATATTAAATATATATGTTTAATAAGTTATATTTCGGATTTTGTCAAGCCCCCTGGATTAAAGTCAGCCATCTATTGACATTTTTTCATATTAAACATATAAGAATACTATGTTTAATCGCCCGGTATGGGCGTCCCTAAGCCACTACACTAAAGGAAGGAAGACCATGAATTCTAAACGGAAAAACAAGACCCCCTCCGAGTTGGGCCTCAAAAAATTTGTTAAGCCCCCCGTCCCGCCGCTTTTTGCGGGGATTGCTGCCGCGGTTTTTATCATAACCGCGATTCTGGCCGGATGCGGGGGGAAAAACGATCCGGGGGCCCAGGCGATCCTGGTGGGTACCAGTAACGACTATCCGCCCATCTGTTATCTGGACGCCGATGGCAACCTGACGGGTTTTGAAAAGGCGGTACTGGACGCTGTCGACGAAAAACTCCCCCAGTACAGCTTCAAATACGAAGTACTGGAATTCAAAAATATCCTGGCCTCCCTGGAGGCGGGGCGTCTGGATATTGCCGCCCACAATTATACCATCACCGAAGAACGGCTGGAAAAGTATCTGTTTTCCGAAGAGGGTTACCTTTCCAGCTATGTCTATATTGTGGTTCCCGGCGATGTCAACGACGTAACAAACTTTGACGACCTCCGGGGAAAACGGGTCAGCGTTCCCCCTGCCTCGGATTGGGCCTATGCGGTGGAATCCTATAACGCCCGGCATCAGGATACGCCGATTTTGATTGATTATTTTGAAGGCACCCCCGATGTGCTTATTACCAACCTGCTTACCGGGGTAGTGGATGCCACCCTGCTCCACGAATCGGATGTAAAGCTGGCCAATACCTTTTGGGGAACTTCCTTCAAAATTGTGGGGGAACCCATCGGCGACATGGAAGAGGCTCGTTATGTTTTCCGAAAGGAAAGCGGGGAACTCAGGCAGGCGGTGGACCAGGCCCTGAGGGAACTAAAGGCTTCCGGTGAACTGGCGGCTATTACCAAAAAGGCGGTGGATGACTTTTTCGCCAACGCCGCCCGGTGACGCCGGTAAAAAACGCCGGAAATGCGGCGCGGGACAGGGGGCGAAGGCTTTAGGCTTTCGCCTTCTACCGCATAATTGAAATACCCGCCTCCAGGGCTTTGTAGCGGCCGTCCAGGTCCTCTTCGCTGCCGGGGTTCTCCATGTTAAGGTACAGGGAATAGCATACGTCGGGGGGAACATTCTTGGAAACCAGGATGCCCCCCGCCGAGCCGGTATTATCCCTGGGGGAAATGCGGATTATCCCGTCATAGGGGTATTTGGCTTCCAGTATGCTGCTCCACTGTTCCAGCGCCTTGGTTCCAAGTCTGTCGTCGGGCTTAACGTATTTGTGGATCATAAAATAATCATTACCCTTAAGATCCCGCTGGAGTATTACCGTACGCACCCCGTATTCCGTAGTCCCTTCGCTGCGGTAATACGCGGGGGCTAAAAAGAGGGAGGACTGGGAATTCCATTCCAGCACCTCCGCGCCGGTATTTATGGTAAATTCGGGCATAGTTACCAGAAGGGCCCTTTCCTCCTCGTCCCAGCGGCAGGACAGGCTTTCCAGAAAGGGGGGAACCCATTTTTTTAACCCAAGGTATTCCTTCCATTCTTCCATATTCCCCCGGTAGGCCACCGCTATTCTGTTACAGCAGGCTTCCATATCGTATTCATACACATGCCGTTCGCAGGAACTCTGCCTGGTCATAAACACCACCGGTCCGTTGGGCATGGGGAGTATATAGGCCAGCATGATCGAATCCTCAAAATCCAGCAGCCACCAGGCCTTGATCCAGAGCCGCCCCTGGGTATCCCTGAACTCCCCCTGTCCCGCAGGTTCGCCGAAGGAAAGTATGCGGTACTTTCCCGTATTCCCCAGGCTCCTTTCCGTGTTTGCCCCGCTTAGTATGCAGTCCATGAGGGTCTTGGGATCGGTGTTGAGTTTTTCCGGGGAAACCGTTTTCGGCCGCCGTATTTTAACCATCGTAAAATCCGATACCCTGGCCTGCATCATAACCCCGTCGTCGGCCAGGTTAAAATTCTGCACCTTAAGGTCCGAAAGTTTCCACTGGTCGTCGTTCTTGTCCACAAAGGCAAATTCGGGAAAATCCGAGCTGATCACCTGATTGAGGATGTAGCGGTTGTTGGGACCCTCAAGATACGCCGGGGCCTCCGCAAAAAGTTCATCCATGGCCTGGGGATACCGGGCCTTGTAGGCGCCGTACAGGACCTTCCGCAGTTCCTTGTAGGGCCTGGGCAAGGCCGCGTCGGTTTCAAAGACCCTGGTGGTTCTGTTTGCCAGCAGGAGGTGGCCGTAGGAGTACTTGCGCCTGAAATGAAGCAAATCCGGGGACGCGGAAAGTATTTCCGCCGAAGGCAGAGAATAGAGTATATTGTCCCGCAGGGCGATTACCAGCCCTGTTACCCTGCCGTCGGGAGTAACCAGGGGTCCCCCTGAATTGCCGGGATTGCCGTCGGCGGAGGATTTAAGGAGATTCCAGCGGCCCTCTTCTTCTTCGGGCACCGTTCCCAGCACCAGGCCGCTGCGCATCACAATCCCCTCCCCCAGGGCATTGCCTATGCTGTAAACCTGGGAGCTTACGGCAAAGGACGGGGTAAGATCAAACCAGGAACGAAAGGTCCTGCCCTTTACGGTAAAAACGAGAAAATCCCTTTCATTGGAGGCCCTTACCACCATATCAACTTCGTAAATATCCCCGTTTGAGTCCCGGATAAAGTATTCCTTAAAGACATCGCTTTCATTGCTCAGATCGATCACATGGAAGGCGGTAAGCGCCTCGGTTTTGGAAACCGCAAAGGCCGTGCCGATGGAGTAGTATTGGTCCGTCCGTACCGCATAGGGAATTACCGACCAGTCCAGTTCCCTGTCGTAGAGGATATTTTTTTCTTCCGGCTTTTTGATAACCACTTCAAAAACAGCGTCTTTGACCAGGCCCTGTAATTTCGGCGAAAGGCCCGCGGGGTTTTTCTCTCCGCCGCCGCCTTCAACGGTTTGGCATGCGCTTAACAGGACGAATACCGCTATTATAAAGGGGGCCGACGCTTGTTTTTTCATAGGTAGTTCTCCGTTTTAGGTTATTTTTTATTCTTTTGCGGTATTAGTCAAGGTCAACAAAGATATATGCGGCCGGCGAAGGGACAGCAGGCATCACGGAACTTATACGGGCTGTGAAAAGACCCCTAAATTTCCTTAACCACCCTTCTCACCAATTCAAGGGTGTCGTTACTCATTCCGTAATGCCGCATCCTGGTGGAAAAACTCACGTCGAGTTGTTTTTTATCCGGGTCGTTGTAGAAAACGGCGTCGTTCCCCGAGGCTTCGTTGGTCCAGACCACATAAACGACCGAACCGCTTCCGGTATCGGTTAATTCAAGCACGGTCCCGAAGCGCCCCCTGGGCATATCCGAATACTCATAGAAGGACAGGCTTACCCCGCTGGTCCCCGCCGGCGGTTTTTGGCCCGAATAGGAAATCACCTTGCTCGGGGCGGAGGCAACGCGCCTTAATTCCCTGTCATGCAGCCTTATCCATTCGGCGGCCTGGGCGGAAGTCCCGTTAAAGGGCCCTTCCAACTGCCGTATTTGAACAGTGGTTTCTACGATATCCGACATACCGCTATCATTTATCCTTTCTCTTTTTTTGTCAACATTTTCACCGCCGCAAGTTCTTTTACTCCCTGTATAAGTTCACCGTCGCCCCTGAGGGTTTCGATATCGGCGGGCAGTCTGTAGGTCCAGTTGAATTCGTTGGCCGTACCGGGTACATTGATCCGCTCCGAGGCCGGATCCGCGGCGTACCATTTCTGCGATAGATGAAGCAGATCCTGGATCTGGAATACCCGGAAACAGGAAGCGGCGGCGGCGGCATGTTTAAGGATGATCTTTGCCGTACCGGGGTTGTAGACCCTGGGCAGGGAAGGAAAGCCGATAAAGCCCGCAAAGAGATCCTGATCGGCCTCGGTATCCCACCACTCCCGCAGGGTAGAACTGTCATGTACCGAGGCGGTACAAACGCTCTGGCTGGGATACTCCTCAAAGGGTACATAGGGCTGGCCCTTTTTATCCCATTCACGGAACCAGCGTATTACCCGCAGCCCCAGTATGTCCAGTTTCGCGAGAACCCGGGGTACACAGCCGGGAACTGCCCCCAGATCTTCCGCACAGGGAAGCATGGAACTTTGTCCTTCGGAACCGGCGGAGGTAAGGACGGAAAGCAGCTTTTCCCCCTCCTTCTCCCAGATTTTTTCCGATTCCTTCTGGCGTTTTTGAAGCAGTTTTTCCAG
>JAISRD010000061.1 GCA_031273835.1 Treponema sp.
CTCTGCGAATGGTCCCGGAAGGAATACGGGGTGGAGCTGGTGTTTGTCAACGAATTTCCCCGGCGTTACCGGCCCTTTTATACCTTTCCGTCCGACGCGAACCGGACCATGAGTTTCGACGCCCTGTTCCGGGGCCTTGAGATAACCACCGGCGGGCGGCGCCTCCATTCTTTCGAAGCCTTTGCCGAAGTGCTGCCCCGGTTCGGCCTGAAGCTTGAAAATATGCAGAACTACGCGGCCCTGCTCCAATACGGCTGTCCGCCCCACGGCGGTTTCGCCATAGGCTGCGAGCGGCTTACCGCCCGTATTCTGGGGCTTGCCAGCGTTAAGGAGGCAAGCCTTTTCCCCAGGGACAGGAAGCGGGTATCGCCCTAGAAGGTTTCCCTTGAATACCTGGGACAACAGGAAACTGTTCCGCCTCCTCTGGCCTTTAGTGGTTGAACAGATCCTGGCGGTAACCATGGGGGCCGCGGATACCATCATGGTCAGCTCCGCCGGGGAGGCCGCGGTTTCGGCGGTCAATGTCATCGATAATATCAACAACTTTTTTATCATCGCCTTTACCGCCCTGTGTACCGGCGGGGCCGTGGTGGTAAGCCAGTACATAGGCCGGGGGGACGCCGTCAATGCCCGGGGGGCTTCCCGTCAGCTTTACTATACGGTGATCCTCGCCGCCGTCCTGGTGATGGTTCCCGCCATGATCTGGCGCCGCCCGATTATCCGCTTCCTCTACGGCGGGCTTGAAGCGGAGGTGATGAATCCGGCGTCGCTTTATTTTTTGATCACCGCCGCCTCGTATCCCTTTCTGGGTATCTACAATGCCTGCGCCGCCCTGTTCCGGGCTTCGGGAAACAGCAGGGTCCCCATGCGTATCGCCCTGCTGGTAAACTGTACCAACATAGGGGGGAACAGTCTCTTTATTTTCGGCCTGGGCCTGGGCGCCGGGGGGGCCGCCGTTGCGACCCTGTGCAGCCGGATCATCGCCGCCGCGGTGATGACCCTTATGCTGGTACGGGGCCGTACCCTTCCCATCGGCCTGGGGAACCTTGCGGGCTTTTCAATTAACCGCGTCATGGCGGCCCGTATCCTTAAAGTGGGGATACCCTCGGGGCTGGAAAGCTCCCTGTTTCAGGCGGGCCGCCTTCTGACCCAGCGTATCTTTACCGGCTTCGGCACGGCGGCCATGGCGGGGAACGCCATCGCTTCGGTGATCAACTCCTTCTCGTATATGCCCGGTATGGCCTTCGGCATGGGGCTCCTTACCGTGGTGGGCCAATGCATAGGCGCGGGGGATTACGGGGGGGCCAGGAAATATACCGCCCGGATCATGAAGATGACCTACGGGGTCCTCCTTGTGATCAGCGTTTCGATCTTCATCGGTACCGAAGGCCTTCTGGATCTCTTTGGCTTAAGCGCCGGGGCCCGCCAATACGCCCGGGCCTTTTTGCGGGTACACTGTATCTCCATGGCTTTAAGCTGGTCCATGAGCTTTGCCCTGCCCAACGCCCTGCGGGCCGCCGGGGACGCCCGTTTTGTCATGACCGTGGCGGCGTTTTCCATGTTCACCGTCCGGGTCAGCGCCGCCTATCTTATCACCTATGTCTTTAACGCCGGCCCCCTGGGGGTGTGGCTCGCCATGGGGCTGGATTTTATTATCCGGGGTTCCCTTTATCTGTGGCGCTGGCTGGGCGGTAAATGGCAGGAAAAACGGGTGATCTAAGCGTACTTGCCAGATTGGGAAATTTGCCGTCATAATAGATCATGGCTTCATCATTTAACCCCGCCCTGCTGGCGGATTTTGCCCGATCCTACGGGTTTCATTACGATATCTGCGATCCCGCCGTTTTGGTGCGGGACGTGCTTATTGATATGGAGCGGGGCCTCCGGGGCCAGCCTTCCCATCTGCCCATGATCCCCTCTTATCTCCGCCCCGCGGCGGACGTACCCCCGGGCAGGACGGTTGTCGCCCTGGACGCCGGGGGAACCAATCTCCGGGCGGCCCGGATTTCCTTTCGGGAAACGGGAAAACCCGAAGCTCCTGAAGCCAGGAAGGCCCCCATGCCGGGGACCCGGGGCAGGGTAGGGGCGGTGGAATTTTTTGACAGCATAGCGGATCTTGCCGCCCCCCTTATTGAGGAAGCCCCCTCGCCGGTGGAGGGCATAGGTTTCTGTTTTTCCTATCCCATGGAGATGCAGGAAAACGGCGACGGGAGGCTCACCGGTTTTACCAAAGAGGTGGACGCCCCGGAAGTGGCGGGCCGTCTTATAGGAGAGGGTCTGCGGGAAGCCCTGGAGCGCAGGGGCATAAGGGTCCCCGGAAGGATCGTACTGTTAAACGATACGGTGGCGGCCCTGCTTTCGGGGCTGGCGGAAATTCCCGCCGACGCGGGCCGTATCAAGGGGCCCGATAAATACAAGGTTCCCGGAGGCCCGGTTATGGGCTTCATACTCGGTACGGGCTTTAACACGGCCTATCCCGAAAAGGACATCCCCAAAATCGGCTTCCATTCCGACACGGCCCCGCAGATTGTGGTCTGCGAATCGGGCAACTGCGCTCCCCGTTACTTAGGTATCCTGGACAGGGAATTTGACGGGTCCACCACAAAGCCCGGCGGGTATACCCAGGAAAAGGCCTGCGCCGGGGAATACTTAGGTCCCCTGACCTTCCACATTCTTAAGCAGGCCATAAGCGACGGGGTCGTCAAATTCAGGCGTTCCGCCGAATTTACCGCCAGGTCCGCCCTTCCCACCAGGGAGCTTAACGAATTCATGCATTCACCCCTTTCCATGGAAGGTCCTCTGGGAGGGCTTTTCGGCCCCGATGAACTGGACGCGATCAAATCCGTAGCCTACCTTAGCTCGATTGTTACCCAGCGGGGGGCGATGTTCTCCGCCGCTGTGGTGGCCGCCGCCGTGGAACGCATGGGCGCCGGGGACGATCCCTTTGTTCCGGTGCGTATTGCCGTCGAGGGAACCACCTACCTGGTCTACAAGGGGATGAGGGAAGCCCTGGAATCCTGGCTTTATACGATGCTGGTGCGGAAAAATCCCCGGTTCTACCTGATCAGCCCTGTGGAACAGGCGTCGCTTTTCGGCGCCGCCGTGGCGGCCCTCTCCGGCTGCGCCGGATAGCTTGTCCCGGTGAAAGTATGTTCGCGGGGGAGAATGTTATGGAAGAACCTTGATCAGCTTCAAATTTGAGACGATCGCTCCAAGAAATGTTAAAAAGACAACATTATTTTGTATTGACAAAACACAAATCAAGTATATACTAATAAATGGTTTAATTCTGGTAAAATTATAACAATTTTTGCCTCAAAATGGCGTTCTGAAGGGTATTGTAATATATTGGAATGTGTTGTAATATATTGTGGAGTTATTATAGAGGAGTGAAATTATGGATATTAATGAAATAGTAAAAGAAGTTACCAAAGCTGTGATGGACAAGGTCCATACCCAGGATGTTTCCGCCCCGGCGGGGGCGGCAAACGCCGCTTATGATCCGAATTATGCCCAATATATGGACCACACGGTGCTCAAGCCCGAAACGGTTAAGGCGACATTGAAGAAATTCTGCGACGAGGCCAAACAATACCATTTTGCATCGGTCTGCGTTAACCCGGCGAATGTCCCCTATGTGGCGTCCCAGCTTAAGGGAAGCGGCGTTAAGACCTGTTCGGTTATCGGTTTTCCTTTGGGGGCCTCCACTCCTTTTATCAAGGCCGCCGAAGCTACCGAGGCTGTCAAGAACGGCGCCGAGGAAGTGGATATGGTGATCAACGTGGGCGCCCTTAAAGACAAGGAATACGATGTGGTCTACAATGACATCCTTGCGGTGGTTAACGCCGCCCATCCCCACGCCATTGTTAAGGTGATTATCGAAACCTGCCTTTTAAGCGATGAGGAAAAGGTCGCGGCCTGTACCCTGGCGAAAAAAGCGGGGGCGGATTTTGTAAAAACCTCCACCGGTTTCGGAACGGGGGGGGCAACGGTGGAAGACGTTAAGCTGATGAAGCAGACGGTGGGCGACGGCGTAAAGGTAAAGGCTTCTACGGGGATAAACGATCGCCGTGTCTGCGATGAAATGCTCAAGGCCGGAGCGGTGCGCATGGGTACCAGCAAGGGCATTAAGATCATCAAGGGTGAAGTCGATCCTCTTCCTGAGGACTGTGAAAAGTGCGGTAAATGTTCCGCCAAATGTCCCACCGGTCTTGTTACGATTACCAAGCAGTCCTATTAGGGGACTTTTTAAGGATACTGCCTTAAGGAAACGTTAGAGTATATGGATGAACGGGAGCTGACCCAGCTCATACGGAATGTAATCCTCGCCGCCCTTGCCAAACGGGGTCTTTTCTATGTTCCCGCGGCGGTTTCGGCGCGGCATGTTCATTTGTCCCGGGGGGATTTTGAGGCCCTTTTTGGAAAGGGGGGGGCCATGACCCGTTACCGGGATCTTTCCCAGCCCGGTCAGTTTGCCAGCGGGCAGACGGTGGAAGTGATAGGCCCCAAGGGTTCGTTTAAGAAGGTTCGTGTTCTGGGGCCGGAACGGGGCCAGACCCAGGTTGAAATTTCCATCAGCGACAGCTTTAGCCTGGGGATAAAACCGGAAATACGGATGAGCGGGAACATAGCCGGTACTCCCGGCTGTACCCTCGCCGGTCCTGCCGGAAGGGTGGATATAGCCCAGGGGGTCATGGTAGCCGCAAGGCATATACACATGTCCGCCGAACAGGCCGCCTCCTACGGGGTTAAGGACGGCGATGAAATTTCCCTTAAGGTTCCCGGCCCCAGGGCGGGGATCATCGGGGGCGTTACGGTACGGTCGGGGAAGGGCCATGATCTTGAGGTACACCTTGATACCGACGAGGCCAACGGAAACGGCCTGCTCTGCGGGACCATTCTGGAAATGGTTCCCCCCGGGGAAGCTTCCCTCCGCTTAAGTCCTTCTGCTGGGGTATCTTCCGGTGCGGCGGCGCTTTCAGACGCTTTTCCTTCCACCGCCGCGCCGTCCCTTCAGCCCCCTTCGTCCGCTCTGGACCTGGTTACTGAACGGGAAATAAATAACGCGGTACAGAGGGGCGAAAAAACCGTCTCCGTTACCGCCAGGGGCTTTATCACCCCCGCCGCCGCCGACAGGGCGAAGGTCAGGGGGATAACAATTCGGCGTTTAGATTCGGAAGGGCGTTAAGGGGTTGGTATGCAGATCGCCAGGGTAATCGGTACGGTGGTAAGTACCAATAAATCGGAAAAACTCAACGGGTTAAAGCTTCTTCTTACGAGGAACATCGACCTTGATACCTTCCAGGAAAAGGGCGCCCCGGTGGTAAGTATAGACGCTGTAGGAGCGGGCGAAGGGGAGGTGGTCATGATAGTGGGGGGCTCTTCGTCCCGGCAGACCGCCGTTACCGAAAATAAACCCGCCGACAGTACGATCATAGCGATTATTGATTATATCGACATGAACCAAAGGCGGATTTTCGACAAACACAAAGAAAATCCCGATTCAACTGATGCCGAAGCGCAGAAAAGGCAAGAGGGCGGCTGATGACAAACGAACAGATTGAGCGGATTGCGTCCCAGGTTGTTGCAAAGATCGTTCAGACCGGGGCCGTAAGCGGAGGAAGCCGGGAGGGCTGGATCTTTGATACGGTGGACGACGCGGTCGCCCAGGCGGGGAGGGCCCAGAAGAAGCTCTGCAGGATGACCCTGGAGGAAAGGGGTAAGATTATCGAGGCCATGCGCGCCGCGGCCCGGGCCAGCGCACAGAACCTTGCCCAAATGGCCCATGACGAAACAGGATACGGCCATGTGGAACATAAGCTGCTGAAAAACCTCCTCGCGGCGGACAAGACCCCCGGCATAGAGGATCTCCGTACCCAGGCATGGTCCGGGGATTACGGCCTTACCCTGGTGGAAATGGCCCCCTTCGGGATCATCGGTTCCATCACCCCCTCAACCAATCCGCCTTCTACGGTGATCAACAATTCTATCAGCATGATAGCCGCGGGAAACGCCGTGGTTTTTAATCCCCATCCGGCGGCAAAGAAGGTTTCCCAGGAGGCCATGCGCATACTCAACGAGGCAATTACCGCCGCCGGAGGCCCCGCGGGGCTTATCACCACCGTGCGGGAGCCGACCCTGGAAACGGGGACGGCGATCATGACCCACAGGGATATCCCCCTCCTTTCCATAACCGGAGGTGAGCCGGTGGTAAAGGCGGCGATGAAGACGGGGAAGAAGGTTATCGCGGCGGGTCCCGGGAATCCCCCGGTGATCGTGGACGATACCGCCGTTTTGGAAAAGGCCGCCAGGGACATTGTGGACGGCGCTTCCTTCGATAACAATGTACTCTGCGTCGCCGAAAAGGAAGTATTTGCCTTTAGTAATATAGCCGACGCCCTTATGGCGGAGATGGTCAGGAACGGCGCTTTTCTTATCAGGGGCGGGGATATCGACAGGGTCTTGGCCCTTACGCTGATCAACAAGGACGGGAAATACCTTATCAACCGTAAGTACGTGGGCCGGGACGCCGCGCTGATACTGAGGGACAGCGGGGTGGCTTTCAGTGGCAATCCCCGGCTGATCATTGCCGAGGTGGATCCCTATCATCCTTTTATTATGACCGAAATGCTCATGCCCGTGCTGGGTATTGCCAGGGTCAAGGATATTGACGACGCGGTGGCCCACGCGGTCAGGGTGGAACAGGGCTGCCAGCATTCGGCGCTGATCCACTCTACCAATGTAAAATATATGACCTACGCGGCCTGCGCGCTGAATACGACGATTTTTGTAAAAAACGCCCCTTCCTATTCGGGATTGGGCTTTAACGGCGAAGGTTATACAACCCTTACCATCGCGACTCCCACCGGTGAGGGGCTTACGGCGGCCCATTCCTTTACCAGGGCCCGCCGCTGTGTATTGTATGGGGACTTTAGAATTGTTTGAGGTTGGCGGCAATGAGCCTGATAGACCAGGTGCGTGAGGCGGGGATAGTCGGCGCGGGAGGCGCCGGATTTCCGGCCCATGTAAAACTGGACGCAAAATGTGAATATCTCATCGCCAACGGCGCCGAATGTGAGCCCCTGCTCCGTTCCGACAGGCGCATCATGGAAAAGAACGCCCCCGAAATCGTAGAGGCCCTGGTGGCCGCGGCGGAATATACCGGCGCGAAAAGGGCGTTTGTCGCCACTAAAAGCCACTATGAAAAGGCCGTTGAAGCCTTGAAAAAGGCGGCGGCCGGTACGGGGATAGAACTTCATCTTATGAAGAGTACCTACCCTTCGGGGGATGAACAGACCCTGGTGTATGATATTACCGGCAGGGTGGTCCCTACGGGGGGCCTCCCCCTGGACGTGGGCGCCGTGGTTTCCAATGTGGCGACCCTGGTGAATGTCGCCGCCGCCATGAAGGGTAAGCCGGTTACCGAAAAAACACTCACCGTCTCCGGGGCGGTTAAGAACCCCGTTACCCTGGAGGTTCCCATCGGAACCCCCATCGGCGCCCTGATTGAGGCCGCCGGCGGCTTTGAGTCGGGGGACGCCGGGGATTACGAGATACTCCTTGGGGGGCCCCTTATGGGTTTCCCTGCGGCCGGCCTTGACGAGCCGGTTACAAAAACCACCGGCGGCGTGCTCCCCCTTCCCAAGGGACACAAAATACTGGGGTACAAGCATGTCGATATAGGAAGGCAGTCAAAACTCGCGAAAGCGGTCTGCTGCCAGTGTTCAATGTGCACCCAGCTCTGTCCACGGGCCGCCCTTGGGCTGGGGGTGGAACCCCATAAGGCGATGCGGGCCCTTTCCGCGGAGCAGGGAAAACTGCTGGGTAAATTTAACGGAATTTTCAGCTGCTGCGACTGCGGGCTCTGTACCTACTTTGCCTGTAATTTCGGCCTTTCCCCTTCGGCGGTGATGGGCAGTTTCAAAAAGGCCCTTATGGGTCAGGGGGTAAAGCCCAAGAAGGAAACCGCCGGAAGGGCCGATCCTGCCCTGGGGGGCAAGAAGGTCCCCTCGGCGCGGCTCCTCTCCCGGCTTTCCCTTGCCAAATACGACAGGGATGCGCCGCTGGTTCCGTTCACCGTCAAGGTTTCCCGGGTACGCATCCCCCTTAAAATGCATATAGGGGCGCCCTGTAAGCCCCTGGTTGAAAGGGGGGCCTCCGTTCAGAAGGGGGCCGTTATCGCCCTGCCTCCGAAGCTGGATACCGGAGCCCGGCAGCTTGGGGCGGTGATACACGCCTCGATCAACGGGACTATCGGTGAAGTTAGTTCCGAATATATTGAGATAAGGGCTGAAGCATGAAATTTCGTTTCAGGTCCGGTTTACGGCAGGGGTTAAGATGAGAAACGCGTTGGGAATGATTGAAACCATGTCCATACCCAAGGGAATATACTCAGGCGACGCCATGCTCAAGGCCGCCGAGGTTGATCTGGTTTATTCCCAGGCGGCCTGCGCGGGAAAGTATGTGGTGATTGTGTCGGGGGAAGTAGCGGCGGTCCGCTCTTCGGTCGAGGCGGGAAAAGCCGCCGCCGGTTCCGCCCTGGTGGATTCCTTTGTGATTCCGGGAATCCACGAGCAGGTTATCCCCGCCATCGGGGCCGCCGCGGAAATAGAAGCGGTTAACGCCGTGGGAGTCATGGAAACTTACAGCATGTGCGCGGCGATTCAGGCGGCGGACGCGGCGGTTAAGACCGCGGCGGTTGATCTTATCGAAGTACGACTGGGACGGGGTTTGGGCGGCAAGGCCTTCGTGGTTCTTACGGGGGATGTGGCGGCGGTGGAATCCGCCGTCAAGGCCGGCGAATCCCTGGAAGAGGTTCAGGGTTTAATGGGGGGGAGCGTGGTTATCCCGTCGCCCCATAAAAATATTGTGGATGCAATTTTTTAACATACACTGCAAGGAGAAGCTATGAAAGAAGCATTGGGAATGGTAGAGACCAAGGGGCTTATCGGCGCCATTGAGGCGGCCGACGCCATGGTAAAGGCTGCCAATGTAACCCTTATCGGGAAGCAGCAGATAGGTTCCGGCCTGGTTACCGTCATGGTCCGGGGCGATGTGGGGGCGGTAAAGGCCGCCGTTGACGCCGGAGCGGAAGCGGCCAAGCGGGTCGGCAACCTGTACGGACTCCATGTGATTCCCCGACCCCACAACGATGTGGAGGGGATACTCCCGTCCATTCCGCAGGCGGCTAAAACGGCCAAGTAAGTGTATACAGGCAGGGTCACCGGTACCGTGGTTGCCACGGTAAAAGAGGAAAATGTCCGGGGAATTCCCTTCCTCACCGTTAAGCTTATCGAAAACGGGAAAGAGGCCGGTACTATTGTTGCCGCCGACGCTACCCGTCAGGCGGGGCCCGGTGATTTTGTGTACCTTATCGGATCTAAGGAAGCCGCGAAGATGTTCCGCAAAGACCTTACGCCGGTCGACGCGGCCATCGTGGGCTTTATAGATACATATAACGAAGTATTATGACCATGCCGGAAGCATGGCGGTCTAGGAGGAAATGAAATGAAAGAAGCGTTAGGACTGGTGGAAACCAAGGGACTTATCGGCGCCATTGAGGCGGCCGATGCGATGGTAAAGGCTGCCAATGTGCGCCTTATCGGTAAAGAGCAGATTGGCAGCGGCCTTGTGACGGTCATGGTTCGGGGCGATACCGGCGCCGTCAAGGCGGCGGTGGACGCCGGGGCGGCGGCCGCCAAAGTGGTGGGCGAACTTTACGGGCTCCATGTGATCCCCTCCCCCCATGATGATGTGGAAGGTATACTGCCCAAATAAGCAAGGCTGATTTTTGTGAAGATCGCCAGGGTTGTCGGAAACCTCATATCCACAATCAAGGATAAAACTTTCAAAGGCTATAAGCTGATGATTGTGGAATTTTTACATCCCGACGGGACTCCCGACGGAAAGCGTCAAATCGCCTTTGACGCGGCCCGTGCGGGGGTGGGGGATATTGTTCTCGTAAACGTAGACGGCGGCGCGGCTAATATGTTCACCGGCGACAAGGAATTGATCGCGGATAACACCATCTGCGGGGTTCTGGATAGTTTTACCATTGCCGGAGAGCAGACCGTGGTTAAGGAACGGTTATGAAAGAACAATCATGTTAAGGAAACGCTATGACTGAGAATGAGATAAGGGAAGAAACCCGCAGGGTGCTGGAACGGCTTATGAACAGCGGGGGAACCGTTTCTCCCCCGATCCCTGCCCCGGAACGTGTTTCCGCGGCCTCCGTCCCTGAGGGCGCTCCCGTTTACACGGCCCCCGCCTCCGTAAGGCCCGCCCCGTCCGCCCTGCCCCTTAAGGCGGCCCACGGCCATGGGGTATATTCCGCCGTACCGGGCAAACTCGAGCACTCCCTCCTCGATCCGGGGATAAGCCGGGCGAAGATAAGCGCCGAATGCGAAAACGCCGCCAAATACGGCCTGGCGAATGTGGTGGTCGCCCCTTATTTTGTTGAGTGGGCCTCAAATATTTTAGGCAGGACCGGCACGGCGGTCTGTTCCGTGGCGGGATTTCCCCAGGGCGCGGCCTCCGCGGCGGCCAAGAGCGCCGAAATGAGGGAATGTATACGCCGGGGCGCCACGGAGATGGATGTGACGGTAAACATCCTGGCCGTTAAAAGCGGCGAGATTGACACCGCCCGGCGGGAACTCCAGGAACTTATTCAGATTGCCCGGGGCAGGTGCCTGGTAAAGGCAATTTATGAACAGGGGGCCTATACGGAGGACGAGAAAAAACAGGTCCTTGCCATGATAAGGGATGTTTCCTG
>JAISRD010000072.1 GCA_031273835.1 Treponema sp.
ATTACTAAGCTCCCCATAACGGTAGATGGGGTGATAAAGTCCCGTCATGTCGCCAATGGTATAATGAAACGAGCCGGTATTAATTACCACTTTTAAATAAGTAAACGATATGGACTGAGAGGCTGAAAAAAGGCGATTGTTACCCCTGTTATAAAAACCGGCTCTCTGGTACGGTATCAATATGCGCATCCTCATCCGGCCTCATCAGTTTTCCGGGACCATACGGATTCCGGCGTCAAAATCCCATACTATCAGACGGCTCCTCATTGCGGCTTTGGGGGAGGGAGTTTCAGAAATAGACTTCCCCCTGGATTCCCTGGACGCCCGTTCCTGCGCCGCCGTATGCCGCGCTCTGGGAGCGGGTATAACCGAACATCGCGCGGCAGACCCCTCGTGCCCGAACCCCGCTGATGAGGCGGGAAAGCGGCTTGTGCGGTGGACCGTGCGGGGTGTAGGCGCGGCGGGGGGCTTGCGCGTTCCGGAGTCCCCTCTGGATGTGGGGAACTCGGGGACTACCCTGTTCCTGGCCCTGGCCGCCGCCGCCCTGGGAGCGGGGCCGGTAACTTTTACCGGGGACGAGCAGATAGCCCGCCGGGGCGCGGGGCCTTTGCTGGAGGCGCTCCGGGGGCTGGGGATAAGCGTACAGTCGGGGGAAGGCGGCTGTGTTCCTATCACGGTGCGGGGGCCCTGGAAGGGGGGCCGGGTGAGCCTCTCCTGCCCCACGAGCCAGTACCTTTCGGCCCTGCTCCTTGCCGCGCCCCTGGCCCCGGCGGGGACCGTAACCGAAATCGACGTGCCCCTGCTCAATGAAAAGCCCTACATAGACCTGACCCTCTCGTACCTTAAGGCCCAAGGCGTCCCCTGGGATGGTGCGGCGGACTATTCATATTTCCGTATTCCCGGCGGCGGGGCGTATAAGCCGGTGAACGGTCCGGTAGCGGGGGATTTCTCTTCCGCCGCGTTTCCGGGGTGCGCTGCCGCCATAGGCGGCTTGACCACGACTCTCTTGGGGCTAGACCCCCATGACCCCCAGGGGGATAAGGCCATTTTTGATATACTCGCTAAAATGGGCTGCGAGACGGCCTGGAGCCGGGAGGGGGGAGAATGGCGGCTCACCGTTTCCCGGAAGGGACCCCTCAGGGGGGGAACCTTTGACCTGAACGATACGCCTGACCTGCTTCCGGTTGCGGCCGTGCTGGGGGCCTATGCCCAAGGGGAGACGGTACTGGTGAACGCGGCCCATGCCCGAATCAAGGAGACCGACCGTATCGCGGTGATGGCCGGGGAACTTGGGAAGCTCGGGGCGGCGGTTGAGGAGCGGCCGGACGGGCTTGTCATCAATAAAGGGGGCGGGCTCCGGGGCGGAAAGGTGGACGGCCATGGGGATCACCGGGTGGTGATGGCCCTGGCGGTGGCGGCTTTGGGGGCGGCGGGACCGGTGGAGATAGAGGGGGCGGAAAGCGCGGCGGTTACCTACCCGGCCTTTCCCGAACTCATGGCGGCGACTATAATAGAAGAATGCGGATAGTTATAGTCGGTGCGGGCCTCGTGGGGATACAACTGGCCCGGTATCTGATTCAGGAAAAACACGATGTTTCGCTGGTTGAATCCGTTGAAGAGCGGGCGCGGTACGCGTCGAACCGGCTGGACTGTCTGGTGATCCACGATGAGGGCAACAACCTCCGGGTTCTGGAAGACGCGGGGATTGCCAAGGCGGACGCCCTGGTCTGCGTTACCGGGTCCGACGAAGTCAACATGATCATCTGCGGCCTCGCCGCATCGCGGTACCCCAAACTCCGAAAAATAGCCAGGGTGCGGAACGGCGACTATGTGAAGCTGCATAAAGCCGGAGACCGTATGCTGGGGATCGATCACTTCGTTCATCCTGATGTGGAAGTCTCGGAATCGGTACTCAACGCCATAGAACACGGGGTCCGGGGGGACATCCTTGAATTTGAAGGCGTCCCGTATATTTTGGGGTCCATCGACATTACCCCGGGCTGCGTCTTTGACGGGCTCGCCATCAAGGACTACCGCAAAACAGCGCCCGGAGAGAGCCTCATAACCCTGGTGGAACGTTCCGGGGAAACTATCCTGCCCGGAGGAGCCACGGTACTTGCCAAAGGGGACCGTATCCACATCCTGGCCCGCAAAGGGGACCTGGACCGGATCTTCAGGCTTTCAGGCAGGACCGAACAACCGCTGCGGAACATCGGCATAGTCGGCGGCGGACGGATAGGGACCCTCATCGCGGAAGGGCTTCTGGGGCAGGAGGAAGAGACTAAGCCTTCGGTCTTCTCCTTCTTCAAAACGTTTATCCCCAGAAAGGGCTACAGGGTGACCATTATTGAACAGGACTACATTCTCTGTAAAGAACTGGCCGCCAGGTTTCCCGAAGCCCTGATCCTCAACGAGGATATTTCGGAAGAAAGTTTTACTGTCGAAGAACAATTGGACAAGCTTGATCTCATCATCACTACCACCAACAGGCAGGAGATCAACATTATTACCGCGGTGTACCTCAAATCCCGTGGTGTGGGCAAGGCTATTGCCATGGTAACCGGCCCCGGTTACGCCGCGATAGCCCGGCAGCTTGGGGTAGATGTGGTGCTCCCCATGAAGACGGTCGTGGTGGATTCCATTCTTTCCCACCTTATGGGGCAGGGCGTAAAAGAAGTTCACCGCTTGGGTGACGGCAGCGTTGATATCATCGAGGTTGAAATCGGTAAAGACGCGCCGGCAGCGGATACCGCCATTTCCGATTTCAGGCTTTCCGCGGGGGGGCTCCTCATGCTGGTAAACCGGCGGGGCGATTCTTTTATTCCCCGGGGAGATTATGTGTTCACCGAAGGGGATCGCCTGGTCCTCATAACCAAGGCCGGCAGCCGGACGGAAATTGAAAAGTACTTCGGCACAAAGCTATGAAGGTAACGGTATCACGGGGATTTCTGCTGGTTTTTCTCGCCTGGGTCTTTGCCTGTCTTTTGGGGGCTCTGCCGTATTTTCTATCCGGCTATATCCCGAATTTCACCGACGCGGTTTTTGAAAGCGTCTCGGGGTTTACCACCACCGGAGCGTCGGTTCT
Organism: Treponema sp.; assembly: GCA_031273835.1. GTDB lineage: Bacteria > Spirochaetota > Spirochaetia > Treponematales > Breznakiellaceae > JAISRD01. The sequence continues at coordinate 3,086 of JAISRD010000072.1, forward strand.
TAAGGACATTGAAATACTTCCCAAGCCGCTGATCTTCTGGCGGGCCATGACCCACTGGCTGGGGGGTATGGGCATCGTGGTGCTCACCGTGGCGCTGTTCCCCCTGCTCGGCGCCGGGGGTTTCCAACTCCTCAAGGCGGAAGCGCCGGGGCCCGATGTGGACAAAATAGTCCCCCGTATCACCGGAACCGCCCAAATACTCTGGCTCCTCTACATCGGCCTTACGGCGATACAAACCCTGCTGCTCATGCTGTTCGGCATGGACTGGTTTGACGCGGCGGTTCACGCCTTTTCAACCATGGCGACAGGCGGCTTTTCATCCCGCAACAACAGTATCGCTTACTACCAATCACCGGCCATTGAATGGGTATGCGCAATTTTTATGCTCCTGGCGGGATTCAACTTCGTCCTCATAATACGGCTTCTGCGGGGCAAGTTCAACGAGGTGCGGCGCAACAGTGAAGCCAAAGCCTATGGCGCCATCATCCTTGTATCAACGGCGATCATCACCGTATCAATACTTCCCCAAAGCGCGTCTGTGGAAGAAGCCCTGCGCATGGCCGTCTTCAACACCGGTTCTATCCTCACCACTACCGGTCTCTTTAACACGGACTACAACATTTGGCCGCCTGCAGCACAGGGAGTTCTGTTCTTCGCCATGTTCATAGGCGGGTGTACCGGTTCAACCGCCGGGGGGATCAAGGTGATACGCCATGTTATCCTCTGGAAGCAGACGGGAAACGAGATCAGGAAGATTATCTATCCCCGGGGAGTTTTTTCAATACAGCTTAACAAGACATCGGGAAAAAAAGACGTGCTCTACGGAACGGCAGGATTTGTGTTCCTCTATTTTCTGGTCCTCTTTGCCTGCGCCTTCCTCGTAAGCAGCGCGGGTGAGGATATTTTTACTTCCGTCAATACTTCCCTCCTCGTCCTGGGAAACATCGGCCTTGCCTTCGGCAACACAGGGCCTTTTTCTTCATTCCCCGAATATCCGGCCTATGTCAAGTGGGGGCTTTCCTTTGCCATGCTTCTGGGACGGCTGGAATTGTGGACAGTTTTGGCGCTTTTCACCGGGATTTTATGGCGAAAATGACAGGAAATGTACCGATGCCGCGTAACCGGTTCAAGAAACAGTTTATCCTCCTGCGGGCGCTCCTCTCCCTTCTGGGGATCATCGCCTTGGGCATGGTTCCGGCGCTGATTATGGCCTTTGCCGCCGGGGAAACCGCCATGATCCGGGCCTTCGCGTTTCCCGCTCTGATTGCCGCGGGTCTCGCGCTGCCCAGCTTTTTTTCCCTGCGGAATAAAAAGATGAACCTTAACGCCGGGGACGGGTTTCTTCTGGTTTTCCTTACCTGGGCGCTGGCGGGTTTTCTCGGCGCGGTTCCCTTTTACCTTTCCCGGCAGGGCTTTAGTTTCACCGATTCACTTTTTGAGAGCACCTGCGCTTTTGCCACTACCGGGGGGACGGTCATCAATGACGTGGAAATCCTCCCAAAATCGCTGCTCCTCTGGCGTAGTTTTGCCCACTGGCTCGGCGGCATGGGGATTGTGCTTATCTCCGTAGCCCTCATGCCCCTCCTGGGAATAGGGGGTTTCCAGCTCATCAAGGCGGAGGCGCCCGGACCGGAAAAAGAGAAGATAACACCAAAAGTAGCGGTAACAGCAAAACTGCTCTGGATAGCTTACAGTGTACTGACACTGCTCCTCTTTGTCCTCTACAGGCTGGGGGGCATGGACTGGTTTGACGCCCTCTGCCACAGTCTTACTACCATGGCCTC
>JAISRD010000025.1 GCA_031273835.1 Treponema sp.
CTGTATATCGACCCTGGCGGTCCAGTCCCTTATGGAACCGTAGTATTCGGAGACCTGTTCCAGATAACGGCCGGCGGTAAAAATCTCCTGCCCCTGGAGGGCCGTCCCCCAAAAAACCAGTACAATGACGGAAAATAGGCCTTTTCTCATAGCTTATATCATTACACAGGGGAGGATTTTATGCAAGCTTGGGTTAAGGGGAACAGCGGACGGTACCGGCGGCGCGGACAGGACGGATAAATTTAACCGCGAAAGGCAGGAAGGAGACGAAAAATACGAAACTAAAGGGATGAAGAAGGCCAATCCGGCCTCTTTGCCGCAGCGGCGCTCCTTACCGCCATATCGTCCGGACCCCGGCGTGGTAACCCTCGGCTCAGGATTTGAAAATCCCAGGTCAGGATTTGAAAATCCCAAGTCAGGATTTTCAAATCCCAGGTCAGGATTTTCAAATCCCAGGTCAGGATTTTCAAATCCCAGGTCAGGATTTGAAAATCCCAAGTCAGGATTTGAAAATCCCAGGTCAGGATTTGAAAATCCCAGGTCAGGATTTGAAAATCCCAGGTCAGGATTTGAAAATCCCGGCCCGGAATTTTTTACCACGAAAGGCACGAAAGGCACGAAAAGCGTATTTTCACCCTCTTTTTTCGTGTTTTTCGTGTTTTTCGTGGTTAAAATTCCCATTTTGTCCGTGGGGTCCGTGGCGTCCGTGGTTAAATCTTCTTCCGTCGTGGATAAAACAGGAACCACGAAGTCGAAAAAGTAAAAGAAGTAAAGAAAAACGTATTCGACCTATTCGACTGAGCGGTTTTTTATTTTCTTCTTCCCTCTTTTTTCGTGTTTTTAGTGTTTTTCGTGGTTAATTCTTCTTCCGTCGTGGTTAATTCCTGGGCTTTTGTCCGCGCCGTCCGCGGGGTCCGTGGTTCCCCTTCCGCCGGGCCGTTCGCGGTTTACCCGGCGGCCCAGAGGCGGACAAGCTCGGTGATCAGGGCGCAGGCGGCGGCCATGTCGGAAAGGGCCGCCCATTCGGCGGGGCTGTGGAAATTCCGGCCGCCGGTAAAAATATTCGGCGTGGGAATGCCCAGTTCGGTAAGCCGGGAACCATCGGTACCCCCCCGTATGGGCTTAAAGGTACAGGGGACTCCTATGCGCCGGGCGGCATCGGCCAGTTTCTCCAGGGCGCCGGGGGTTTCGTCGATCCTTTGCTTCATATTGTAGTATTGGGGCTTTGTTTCCACCCTAACCCGGCCTCCGGGGAACTGGGCCTCCACGGTTTTGGCGAAGAGCTCCAGGTTCGCCGCCCGTTCCCGGGCCCGGCGGAGATCGAAATCGCGGATAAACAGCTCCAGTTCGGCCTTTTCAAGGTCCCCGGAGATTCCCGTGGGGCAGTAATAGCCGTAGCGGCCGTCGGTGGCTTCGGGGCTTTCCGAACGGGGAAGCAGGGCCGCGAAAACCGCGGCCATGAGGCACGCGTTGGCCAGTTCCCCCCTTGCCTGGCCCAGGTGTATCACCCGGCCCGAAAAACTTATCTTCGCCTCCAGGGCGTTAAAACATTCCGCTTCCAGTTCTCCGGCGCCGCCGCCGTCCACGGTATAGCAAACCCCGGCCCTTATCCTGTCCAGGGGGAAGCCGGGAAGCCCCCTGCCGGTTTCTTCATCGGGGGAGAAAACGATCTGCACCGCCCCGTGTTCTAAATCACGGCGGCCCAGTATATACTCCACCGCCCCCATTATTTCCGCTATGCCCGCCTTGTCGTCGGCCCCCAGGAGGGTGGTCCCGTCGCTGTGGATGATGGTCTTCCCCGCCTGGGCGGCCAGGGCCGTATCGGCCTCCGGGTCAAGCGCGATGGGGCCCGCCGTAGTCTCCTTAAGGATGATTTTCTTCCCGTCGTAGTTTTCCACCACCAGCGGTTTTACGTCCCTGCCGGAAACGTCCTGGGCGGTATCCAGATGGGCGAGGAAACCGATGACGGGCTTTGTTTCATAACCGGGGCTGGGGGGAATTTCGGCGATCACATAGCAGTTACCGGTTAAAACAACGCTTTCAAGGCCCAGGGCTTTGAGTTCTTCCACCAGCAGTTTCGCCAGCTCCCACTGTCCGGGGCTTGAGGGGGTTTCCGCGCTGCGGCGGTCGCTGGTGGTCCAGATCTTTACATACCGGAGGAAGCGGGGCAGGACCAGAGCGGCGAAGGTCTTTTCGGTTTGGGGGGAAATCTTCAAGGGTTCCTCCTTTAGGAAACCGGGGTTCCATAACAACCACTATGATCCCACGGCGGGTTTTTGTAAAGCCGGGTAGCACAGCGGCGGGAAATTGATTATATTGGGGTAAATGAAAATCCCCGAATTTCCCGACTTTATCCCCATCTGTTACGATCTGCGGACGGAAATGCACCCCCAGCTTCCCATGACCGCCGACGGGGTTTCGGAGTATACCTTCGCGAACCTCTACCTTTTCAGGCGGCGCTATAAGTACCGGGTATCCCGGGTGGTGGATAAGACCTTTATCATCTCCGGCGTACAGCCCCCCCACCGCGAGGGGGAGGGGGAAAAGAGCTTTTTCTGTACCCCCTGCGCTGTTCCGGGCAGGGGCGTCCTGGACGAACTTTTTAAGACCCACGATTATTGGAAGGGGATCTCCGATTCCCTCCTGACGGCGAACCGGGACCGTCTGGAAAGCCGGGGCATAACCTTTACCGAGGACCGGGATAATTTCGATTACCTCTACCTCCGCTGCGATTTGGCGGAACTGCCCGGTAAAAGGTACCACAAGAAACGGAACCTGGTGAGCCAGTTCCACAATACCTACGCCGCCTGGGAGTCAAGGCCCCTCAGCCCCGAACTGGTCCCCACGGCCCTGGAGATTCTTGAAAAATGGCAGGAACAGAAGGGTTTTGAGGGGGATTTCCTGGCCGCGTCGGAAGCCCTGGAACACTACCGGGGTCTTTATCAAAAGGGCGCCGTTTATTGGGTGGAGGGAAAGCCCGCCGCCTGGTGTCTGGGGGAACGGCTCGCCCGGGGGCGGATGTTCGCGGTTCATTTTGAAAAGGCCCTGGAAGAATTTAAGGGCATCTACCAGTTTATGAACCAGCATTTTGCCGCTTCCCTGCCCCCGTACTATACCTATATTAACCGTGAACAGGATCTGGGAGACGAGGGGCTCCGTCAGGCAAAGATGACCTACCGGCCCTGCGGTTTTGTCCGTAAATTTACCGGTACACTCCGCGAAGCCCCCGGGCGGTAAGCTTTAGCGCGGCTACAGATCTTCGGTACTGCCGCTTTGGAGCTTTTTTACATAAAATTCAAGGGCGGTAAGCCGTATGGCGACGCTTCCCTCCGAAGCGCCGCCCTCCTTCCGGTTTTTCAGAACGGTATGAAGGTTTTCGAGAAGCTGTTTCGCGGTCTTCATGCCGAGCTTTTCCGCCTCCGCGGAATAGACCGCCAGTTCCGAAAAAGTATCCTCCTGGGCGGTTCCGGAATTAAGGCCCGATACCAGGGTATCCAGCTTTCCGCAGAATTCCTCTACCGTCATATTTACGCCCCTTTTGTATCATTCACAATATAAGATACCATAACCATACCATATTCCGCCTGAAACCTCAAGGCGGATTTCAGGCGTTTTTACCGGCGCCGCTATGGTTCCTGGGGATACAGTACCAGTTCCGCCGGACCGTCCCGCAAAAGAAGGGCCGCCGCGGCTTGAAGCTGTTCCGCCGTAACCGAGCGGTACAGGGCGGGCCTTTCCTCAAGATGGGAGAGGGGGACCTCCGTTATCAGGAAGAACTGGGCGGTATTCTGGGCGATAAACAGATTGCTCTCCGAGGATCGCTCGAAATTCTTTACCCGCGCTTCCCGGGCCCGGCGCAGGGTTTCCCCGTCTATATCCCCGGCGGCCAGGGCCGCAAGCTTTTCCTTTACCGCTTCGCGGAGTTCCCCTTCCCTGCGGGGATCGCAGATAAAGTACACTTCCAGGGACAGTTCCCCCCTGGGCATGATCGAGAGGGCGGCGGAGGCGGATATGGAATAAACGCCCCCCAGCTTTTCGCGGATTTCATCGGTCAGGACGATGTCCAGGTAGTCGGTCAAAATCAGGGCGCTTGCGTTGGTTTTCTCGTCCCAGGGGAGGGGGGCAAACCAGCCCATAAATACCATGCCCTTTTCTTCCCGGCCCTTATGGATGATTTTTTCCGCCTTCCCCGGCCTGGAAAAGCCCGGATCGGTCCATCCGCCGGCGGCCTGTGCGGGGGGTATGGACGCCAGCCAGGAGTTGACCAAATCCCGGAGTTCCGGGACGCGGCTTAAATTACCCGCCAGGACAAAGGTATAATCCGCGGGGTTAAGGCCTCCCCGGAGAAACGACAGGGCCGCGCCGGCGCTGACCAGATCGATGTCCCCAAGTTCCAGGGGCTTAAAACGGGGATGGCCGTTGTAAATAAAAGCGGTGAGTTCCCGGTAAAAATAAGCTTCGGGACTGTCCGCTTCCCGGGCCAGATTGGTCCGGTAGAGGCCGGTAACAAGTTTGAGTCCGTTCTCATCGATACGGGGCTGAGTAAAGGACAGGTACAGCATACGGAAAAGGGTTTCCAGATTGTTGTCCTTCAGCAGCGCCTCGCCCTGAAAACCCCGGAGATACGGGGCGGCCCAGAAGGAAAGGGACAGCTCCCTGCCGGACAGTATACGCATCATCTCCGTCCTGGTATGGGGTCCCAGGCCTGAGGCGGTTTGAAGCTCCGCCGCCAGGGCGGCGGAAACATACTCCGCCCTGGCGGGCCCGGCCTGCAGGGAACCTCCCTTTGCCAGGGCGTATAGTACCAGCTCGTTGTTGCGGTTTGCCGTTTCTTTAAGGATCACCCGGCTGCCGTTGCTCAACTCCCAGATAAGGGCCCCCGAGGGGTCGGTTTTTTCCGCAGCAATCCTTCCCGGCGCCGGGGCGGAGACCGCCAGGTCCCGAAGTTCCGCCTCTTCCCGGTACGGGGAAAGGAGGGCGAGCTTTGCCTCCTTGACCAGCGACGTTATGGCGGCCTCTTCCGGCAGTTCCGCCGCCTCGGAGTCCGGAGCGCTTATGATCACGGTAAGATCATCATCCTTAAAGTAAGAACGGACAGCGGCGCTTACCGTTTCGGGCTTTATGCCGGGAAGGAGCTGCCGCGCCGCCTCCAGTTCCCATTCAATATCAACGGCATAGACGCCGTCCAAAAAATCCGAGGTAAAATTCCATACATAGCCGTTGGAGTCCTGCCTGTCCTTTTCCGCGGCCCTCCCTTCCAGAGCGGCAATGAGGGCGGACTTGGCCCTGTCCAGTTCCGGTTCGGTAAAACCATAGCGCTCCAGGACTTCTTTTTCCAGAAGCAGCTCCTCAAGGGCCTGGGCGGTCATGCCCTCCCTGGTTTCAACGGCCAGCATATAGTAACCGGACCTTTTTCCGCTCCGGTCCTGCCAATTTCCGGCGCCGAGATAGGGGGAAGAACCCCCGGCGATTTTTTCCTGAAAGCGGAAATCCGTCATGGACTGGACAAGGGAGTCGATCAAGCCCCCCCGGTAGGACTGCAGGTTCCGGCGCAGAGGCCGCAGGGCCCGTTTGTAGCAGAGGTATACCGTCGCAAAGGGAAGTTCCGGATCGCTAACAAGCGCCGAGCTGATCCTTCCCTGTTCCGGCCGGGGAAGTTCATAAGAGGGCCGCGTAAAGGGAGGGGTAAAGAGCTTTTTCCCCCTCTCCTCCGGCATACCGTCTCCGCCCGGAAAGGCCGTAAAATGCCGGGGAAGTTCCTCCTCCAAGACCCCGCCGTCAAAATCCCCGACCAGGATGATCGCCATATTTTCGGGCCGGTACCAGGTCTTGTAAAAGCGCAGCAATTTTTCCGCCGGGGCGTTTTCAATCACCTCCGGAAGCCCGATAGGAAGACGTCCGGCATAGCGGGAACCCTGGTAGATGGCCTGCATGATCTTCTGCCATACCCTGTCCTGGGCGCCGAGCCTGGCACGGTATTCTTCCATAATTACCAGCCTTTCGTCGTCCACATCCTTGGGGTTAAAGCTTAAGGCCCCGGTCCAGTCGTCCAGTATGGCCAGGGCCTTTTCGGGGATACGCTTAACGCCGTCCTCCTCCTCCGTGGGGGTCTCGATGCCGTAAACGGTGGCGTCAAAGCCCGTATACGCGTTAACTTCCGGGCCGAAACGCATCCCCAGGGAACGCAGGTAATCTATCAATTCCGCCTCGGGGAAGCGCCGGGTTCCGTTAAAGGCCATGTGTTCCACAAAATGGGCCAGACCCCGTTCATCTTCCTCTTCCAGCACCGATCCCGCGTTAACCGCCAAAGTCAGATAGGCCCGGTTCCTGGGCAGGGAATTTTCCAGAATATAGTAGCGCAGCCCGCCGGGAAGCGTACCCTGACGCAGGGCGGCCATGGCGGGAACCGGCCCCGCCGGACCGCCTAAATCCCCGTAGAGGGGGTCCGCCGCCCGGAGCGCGAAGGCGGTCAAGATAAAAAAGACCGTAAAAAGCCGCTGTTTTAGGTAAATCATACCTTTAAGTATACTCAAAAAGACATAGTAATGGTATACTCGGGGCGGAGGATATTATGAGGCTGTTGACCCGATCGGATTTTGATGGATTAGCCTGCGGCGCTTTGCTTGAATATCTGGGAATCATCGATGATTATAAATTTGTCCATCCAAAGGACATCCAGGACGGGCTTGTAGAGGCCGGTTCCAACGATGTGTTGGCTAATATTCCCTACATAAAGGGATGTAAACTGTGGTTTGACCATCACAGCAGCGAGTCTGAACGGCTCGGCAAGGATGTTACCTTTGAGGGGGTTTCCCGCATAGCCCCAAGCTGCGCCCGGGTTATTTATGAATACTACGGGGGCGGGGAAAAGCTGGGCCGTTTCGAGGAAATGATAGGCTATGTGGACCGGGTCGATTCGGGGAACCTTACCAGGGATGAAATACTCAACCCCTCCGGCTGGATACTCCTCGGTTTTCTGATGGACTCCCGTACGGGGTTGGGGCGGTTCAGGAATTTTACCATCAGCAACTACGACTTGATGCGGCTCCTTACCAGGGCCTGTATCGACAAAAATATTGATGAGATCCTTGCCCTGCGGGATGTAAAGGAAAGGATCGATAAATACCATGAGGAAACCGAACTTTACAAAGAAATGGTCCGCGGCCGCGCCCGGATAGAGGGCAGCGCCGTGGTGGTGGATCTGCGGGGAATGGAAACCATTCATGTGGGAAACCGTTTCCTGCTCTATACCCTCTACCCGGATCAAAATATCTCGGTGTGGATCATCGACGGCAGAAACAGGCAGAACGTGGTGATCACCGTGGGATACAGCATCATCAACCGCAGCGCCACGGTGAATGTGGGGAGCCTGCTCTTTAAGTACGGCGGCGGCGGTCATGAAAAAGTAGGAACCTGCCAGGTAGACAGCGCCGACGCCGACAGGATTATCGGGGAACTTTTAGGGCAGCTTAGTTAGAAAGTGTTACCGATGTGGGCGGAGCCCGTCTGCTTACGTATACCCTGTCGGTGGACAACCGCCGTTAAAAAAGTATATTCTATGTGTAATCATGGGACGATTTTTACCGTCGGCGGCAGTACCGGGCATACTGGCGGCGCTGGCAGCTCTTTTGTATTCCTGTACCGGGGGGGAGTTGCCCCGGGCGGACGGGGGTCGGCGGTATACCGGAGGCAGGGGCGGCGGGCAGGAGAGTTCCGCCCAAGCCCCCGGCGCGGTCCCCTTCTTAAAAGAGGGCGCCCTGGAGGCGGGGCTTGAAAAGGGGAAGGTCCCCGCAGCTCTGCGGGCCGCCATGGATGGGGCGGAACTGCCCCCGGATATAAGGCGGGGCATTGAGGCCGAAACGGAGGCCTTTCTTGGGGAGCTTGCGCGGGTACTGGGGGAGGATGTTTATCTCAGGAAACTGGTGGATAAACAGCATCCTCTGCCTTCCGGCTACGAACCCGGTGATTTGATTGAACTGCGTTACAAAAGCTACCGGGCGGGCATAGCCGATACTATGCTGCTCCGAAGCAAGGCCGAGGAAGCCCTGGAAGCGATGGCCGCCGCCGCCAAGGCGGAGGGGCTCACCTTAACGGTTTCTTCCGCCTACCGTTCCTATGAATACCAAACCGGTTCCTTTGAACGCTGGACTAAACGGCTTGGGCTGGAACAGGCCCAACGGGTTTCCGCCCGGCCGGGGAAGAGCCAGCACCAGCTTGGACTGGCGGTCGATTTCGGCTCCATCTCCAACGATTTTGCCGAAACCGCGGCGGGCCGCTGGGTCAAAGCCCACGCGGGCCGTTTCGGCTGGTCCCTTTCCTACCCCAGGGAATACGAGGACCTTACCGGGTACAGTTGGGAAAGCTGGCATTACCGCTATGTGGGGCCCTCTCTCGTATCGTTTATTGACACCTGGTTCGCCGGCATTCAGCAGTATGCCCTTAGGTTTATCCACTGGTGGGAATACCCCGAAGATCCGGCCGGATCTATATGAAAAGCAGGGTCTTTACCAAAGAGGATAACTGTGTGGGCTGCGGCCGCTGTGTGCGCGCGTGCCCCGCGCCGGGAGCCAATATCAGTTATCTTGATGAAGATGAAAATATAAAAGTCAAGGTAAACGGGGAACTATGTATAGCCTGCGGTTTCTGCCTTGGAGCCTGCAGGCACGGCGCCCGGTCTTACGAAGACGATACGGAGCGCTTCCTTGCCGATCTCCGGGAGGGGCGTCCCATTACGCTCATCGTTTCCCCGGCGCTTAAGATCAACTATTCCCGCTGGGACAGGATACTTACGTTTTTCCGTGCCGCCGGGGTCAGGGAGATCTTCGACCTGTCCCTGGGGGCGAAAATCTCCGCCTGGGCCCAGGTGGAGTACCTTGAAAAAAACGGCTTTCCGCCCCTTATTCCCCGGCTGTGTCCGGCGGCGGTCTCGTACTGCGAAGGCCATAAACCGGAACTGGCCCCCTTTCTTTCGCCGGTTTTGAGCCCCGCGCTCTGCCTTGCCGTCTATCTGCGGGAATACAGGGGGAATACCGATGCCCTTGCCCTTCTTTCGCCCTGTATTGCCGGGGGGAGCGAAGTTGACCTGGAGTACAACATCACCTTTGCCAAACTGCTCCCCGGTGTTGATGCCGCCGGCGCTGAAATAAGCGGGGTTTCCGAAACCGAAGCCTTTGACGGGGCCTTTGAAATTCAGGGGTTCCCGCAGCGGGAGGGCGGATCTGAGCTGCCCTACTCCGTGCCGGGGGGATTTAACAGGATTGTTGAACTTGCCGGCGCGGCCCAGGGCGGGGAAGCCCCGCCGGGGGCTTGGAAAACCCTTAAAACCGACGGAGATGCGGGGGGGGAGCTGTTCTGCGGCCTTGATCGTTTTGCCGGAACGGAGCCCTCACAGCTTCCCCATATCTTTGAAGCCCTCACCTGCGCAAAGGGCTGCAGCCGGGGGCCGGGGGCCGCGGCGGACAGGGGCAGCTTTGAGATTCGGGAGATCCTGAACGCTTTAAGGCGCCGTGAAAATCGCGGCGGGGAATTTTTCAGGTACTGCGGTGAAACGCTGGATCTTTCCCGTTTTCTGCGGGTCCGGGAACCCCTTAAGGACGGCGCTCAGGTCCCGGAGGAAGTTTCCGAAGAGGCTCTGCAGGATGCCTTTGTGCTGCTGGGTAAAACAAGTGAGGAAGAGCGGAATTTTAACTGCGGTTCCTGCGGGTCGGATACCTGCCGGGAAATGGCCCGGAAAATCGCCCTAAAAATCGAACTGCCCCTCAACTGCATGATCAAATCCAGGGACAGCGCCATGGCGGAGCACCGGCGTAATGTAAATCTGTACCGGAAAAACACCGAATACATTGAACTGGTCCACGAGATAGGTTCAACCCTGCTGGCGGTAAATGACGAAGATTTTTCCGGGGTCATGGCAAATGCCCTTGAGGCCCTCTGTACCACCCTGAGCGGCAGCGGCGTTCATCTGTGGAAGGCGGTGGAAAAACCCAGGGAAGGACTCAGGCTTAAGCGGATCTACGGTTTCCCCGAAAGGGAAGAGACCGGTACCGGGGAATTCGGGGAGGATCTGCTTCCCGGCTGGATTGAGGATCTAAGCGCCGGTTTGAACGTGGGCAGAAATATCTCGATCATGAACGAAAAGGAAAGAAAGCTTTTCCAAAGGGCGGGTATCCTGTCGGTGCTGGGGGTGCCCGTGATGATCACCACCAAATTTTGGGGCTTTATTTCCCTTACCAGCGTCGAAGAGAGGTCCTTTTCCGAGGAGGATATCGCGGTCCTTTCGGCGGGGGGGCTGCTCATCGTTTCCAGTATAGTCGGCCGGGAGCTGACCGAAAGCCTTATCAGCGCGCGGGAGCAGGCCCTGGCGGGGACTAGGGCAAAGAGCGATTTTCTTTCAAATATGAGCCATGAGATCCGTACCCCGATGAACGCGATTATCGGCATGACGAGGATTGCGGAAAATACCAGCGATGTAAGCAAGCTCCGCTACTGTCTTTCGACGATCAATTCATCCTCCACCCACCTTCTGGGACTTATCAACGACATCCTGGATATGTCCAAGATTGAATCGGGTAAATTTGAACTGGACAGCGTACCCTTTAACCTGGAAAAAACCCTGATCAACATCTGCCATATCATAAATGAAAAGACCGAGCAGAAGAACCAAGACCTCAGCGTCATTACCAGTCCCGATATGTACCTGCATTTCCAGGGGGACGAACTGAGGCTTTCCCAGGTTATAACCAACCTCCTCTCCAACGCGGTTAAATTTACCCCCGAAGGGGGAAAGATCACTGTAAGGGCCGGGGAGCTGGCCCCGGAAACGCCGGCCCTTTCCCCGCCGGAGGACGGGCAGGTTTACAGCAGGCTCTACTTTAGCGTAACCGACTCGGGTATAGGGATGAGCGCCGAACAGATGAAGCGCCTTTTTATCCCCTTCCAGCAGGCGGATAAAAACATCACCCAGCGCTTCGGCGGTTCGGGCCTGGGGCTGGCTATTTCCAAGAACATCGTGGAAAAGATGAACGGCCGCATCTGGGTCGAATCTTCCCCGGGTAAGGGCTCTTCCTTTAAGTTCGAGGTAGAGCTTTTAAGGATCGACGCCCCGGAAAGCCGGTACTATTACCGCCGGAACCCGGTGATCCTCGTGGTGGAGGATGATCCTGAAACGGAGGATCAGCTGGTACGGTGCCTTGAAAAGCCGGGCTTTGTGGTGGATACGGCTCAGAACAGCTCCGCCGCCGCCGCCCTGGTGGAGGAAAAACGGGCCGCCGGTTCTCCCTATGACGTGGTATTTGTTGATTACCGCCTGGGGGGAAACGATACGCTGTGCGGCCTTGAGGCCGCGGAAACCCTGGGCCGGAAGATCGACAGTGACCGCATCGTCCTTATCTGTTCCTTTTTGGAGTGGAGCAGGATGGAGGACAGGGCGGAAAAGGCGGGGTTAAAGCGTTTTATCACCAGGCCCATATTTCCCTCCAATCTGGAGGGTATTATCAACAAGGTGATAGGCACGGGGGCCGAAACGGAAGAGGGCTGGACGGATTTCCCCGACTTTAGCGGTATATCCCTGCTTTTGGCCGAGGATATAGAGATAAACCGGGAGATATTTCAGGCCATCCTTGAACCCACCCATATTACCATCGATACCGCGGAAAACGGGAGGGTGGCGTTTGAAAAATTCCGGGAATATCCGGCCCGGTATGACATCATCATCATGGATATACAGATGCCGGAGATGAACGGCCTTGACGCCACGGAGGCCATACGGGCCCTGCCGGACCCGGCGGCCCGGACGGTACCTATCGTCGCCATGACCGCCAATGTCTTTAAAGAGGATATTGAGAAATGTCTCGCGTCAGGGATGAACGATCACCTGAAAAAGCCCGTCGAAGAAAAGGCGCTGCTGGGGAAAATAGCTTTTTATACGGGGCGAAACAGATAATCGGGGCGGGCCCAAAATGTTAAATTGCGGCCCCCCCGATTAGTTACCAGTTGCCGCGGCGGTTGTTGTGTTCACGCTGGGGCTTATCTATCGCTTCATTAACCCTAATCTGCCGTCCGTCATATTCACTGCCGTTGGTCCCGGCAATGGCGGCTTCCGCTTCTTCGTCGCTGTTCATTTCGACGAATCCGAATCCCTTTGAATTGCCGGTATCGCGGTCAATGATAATTTTTACCGAGGCGACAGTACCGAAGGCCGAAAAATGATTCCGCAGCCCTTCTTCGGTGGTATTGTACGAGAGATTACCGACATACAGTTTCTTAGCCATTGAGAAAATTCCTTTCCCGGATTCCAGCGCCCGGGCGCGCCGTATTACATAAGCCTAAAGGCCTATAGAACAGTACCCTAGTTTACGCTTGCCGTCAAGTAAAATTTATTCTATTATGAGTTATCTATGGTTCCGGTAAAATTACCCCGTTTTTTTCTCTGCCTTGCCGCCGCGGGGCTTTTGAGCCTTTCCGCCTTTGGCCGGGATTGGGGGGAGATGAACTCCCCTGAACGGGGGGAGCGCATGATGAAGGCCTTTGCGGCGGCCTATCCCGGCGCCGTTGAGCGGGCCGAATTCCGCGGCGGGGATTGGGCGGTTCTGCTCCGGGGCCGGTGGTTCTATTGGGCGGAGGGCAGGCTCCTCCCCGACGGCATGCGGGACCAAAGCGGCGCTTACGCCCCCCATTCCTTCTACGCCTATTTTCCCGATCTTCCTCCCTGGAAAGAACCGGAGCCGGAATTGGCCGGGCGGCTTAAAAATGTACTTAAAAACAGGCGGGCCAATCCGCCTAAGCGCTATCCCGATTTTTTCGACACCCTTTGGGAAGCCCGTACCAGGGAGGAGGCCCGTCAAAACCTGCGGACCATCACTTTTTTGGACAGGACTTTCCCGGTTCACCGGGCCCTGGTGGAAAAGCTTGCCAAAGTGGAGGCCCGGATCAGGGCCGCGGCAAAAACCGATCCCGATGTGGACAAGTGGATTAAGGAAATCGGCTCCATAGGCGCTTGGAATTGGCGCAACGTGGCCGCCACGGTCAGCAGGAGTTACCATTCCTATGCCGCCGCTCTGGACATACAGCCGGCGCGGCTTCGGGGCCTTCAAACGTACTGGCAGTGGACCGCCGATAATAACCCCCAATGGTACCTGGTACCCTACAGCGGCCGCTACCATCCTCCCGACGCGGTGGTAAAGGCCTTTGAAGCTTACGGATTCTGCTGGGGAGGTAAATGGCCCCTTTTTGATACCATGCACTTTGAATACCGCCCGGAAATAATGAAGGCCAACAATCTTCCCCTGGAGGACTAATATGAGACAACAGGTAGTATCGGCCCTGGTGGAAAACAGGGCGGGGACCCTCAGCCGGGTTTCCGGCCTTTTTGCCCGCCGGGGTTTCAACATCGACAGCCTTACCGTGGGGGAAACCGAGGACAGGTCCGTATCCCGCATGACCATCGCCGTTACCGGGGACGACGCCGTGCTGGAGCAGATCGTCAAACAACTGGGCAAACTGGTGGACGTGATCGCCATACGGGAATTGGACCCCTTTTCCTGCATACGGCGGGAGATCATGCTGGTCAAGGCCGCCGCGGACGAAAAAACCCGTCCCGCGGTCATAGAGATCGCGGGGATCTTCCGATCCAGGGTGATAGACGTTTCGGCCGATACGATTACCATCGAAGCCACCGGGGATATGGAAAAACTCAACGGCCTTTTGATGCTCCTTTCCCCCTACGGCATTTTGGAACTTGCCCGGACGGGTCTTGTGGCCCTTGAACGGGGGGCAAAGGTGCTGTCCGTGAAGGATGGGGACGGCGCCGATACTACAAACAGCGAAGACAATGCAGCGGAGAGAGGAAAATCATGACGAACAGCGGAACCCCGCGGCGTATAGCCATATTTGACACCACCCTGCGGGACGGCGAACAGGCCCCGGGGTGCAGCATGAACCCCCAGGAAAAACTCGAACTTGCCCGGAGGCTGGAAAAACTCGGGGTGGATGTGATGGAAGCGGGTTTCCCCGCCTCAAGCCCGGGGGACCTCGAATCGGTCAGGGCCATCGCGGGGCTTATTAAGGGCAGTACCGTGGCGGGGCTTTGCAGATCCCTGGAAAAGGACATAGACGCCGCCCGGGAAGCCCTTGCCGGGGCGGCCAATCCCCCCCGGATACATATATTTCTGGCCACCAGCCCCGTTCATATGGAATACAAGCTTAAAATGACGGCGGATCAGGTGGCCGAACAGGCCGCCGCGGCGGTAAAGTACGCGAAGAAGTTCTGTTCCGACGTGGAGTTCAGCGCGGAAGACGCTTCCCGCAGCGATCCCGATTTTGTATGCCGGGTTTTCGCCGGGGCCCTTAAGGCCGGGGCCACAACGCTGAATATTCCCGATACGGTGGGCTACGCCATGCCCGCCGAATTTGGCGCCCTGGTCAAGTACATCAGGGAACACACCCCCGGGGCGGAAAAGGCCGGATTTTCCGTCCACGTCCACAACGATCTGGGCCTCGCCGTGGCAAACAGCCTCGCCGCGATAGAAAACGGCGCGGATCAGGTGGAATGTACGGTGAACGGCATAGGCGAGCGGGCGGGGAACGCCTCCCTTGAGGAAATTGTCATGGCCCTGCGGGTACGCAGGGATTACCTCAACGCCGATACCCGCATCGACACAACCCAGATCTACGGCGCAAGCCGCCTGGTAACCCAGGTTACCGGGGTCAAGGTACAGCCCAACAAGGCCATCGTGGGGGAAAACGCCTTTGCCCATGAAGCGGGCATACATCAGCACGGCGTACTGGTAAACAGGGCCACCTACGAGATCATGACCCCCGAATCGGTGGGCATTTCCACCAACCTGATGGTCCTGGGCAAACATTCGGGCCGCCATGCCTTTGAGGACAGGCTTAAGCTTCTGGGCTTTACCGTGGACCCGGAAACGCAGGAAAAGATCTTTACCGAATTTAAACTTTTGGCGGACAAAAAAAAGGTGGTCAACGACCGGGATATCGAAGCCCTGGTAATGGGCTTTGCCGCCGCCGCGCCGGAAACCTGGACCCTCGATCATTGGGCGGTAAATACCGGCAGCGCCCTGGGGGCCAGCGGAACCATACGGCTGCGGCATAAGGACGGCGCCTTCCAAAAGCTCGTTTCCCTGGGGGATGGTCCCATCGACTCGATCTATAAATCCATCAACCAGATCATAGGCAAAGAGCCCGAATTGGAACTCTATGAAATTGGGGCTATCACCGGAGGTTCCTCCAGCCAGGGTGAAACCATGGTAAAGATAGCCTGGGACGACAGACGTTACAACGGTCGCGGCGTTTCCACCGATATTATCGAGTCTTCCATAAGAGCTTACCTTGCGGCGATCAACGCCATGGAATGGGAACTTGCCAGGAATGAACGGAGCGGCCGGGCCCCCTCGGGGACTTAGTTTCCCGTCCTTTGCGTACCCCGGGTTTTGACGGCGGCTAAATCGCCGCTGTCCGTTCCATGCTTTCTCCCTTGGGGCTTACTAGATGGAATTCTGGGGAAAGGGCTATACTCAAGGGGCCATACATGAACAGTGAAACAAAGGGCGCGCCGGGCGTGGAGCTTGAGATCCTCGATACTACCCTGCGGGACGGGGCCCAGGGGGAGGGGATCAATTTTTCCCTTCAGGATAAGCTGGCGGTGCTCCGGGCTCTGGACGAACTGGGGATAGGCTGGATCGAAGCGGGCAGCCCCGGCAGTAATCCCAAGGATATTGAGTTGTTTCAGGCGATTCGGGAGGTGAAGCTGGAGCATGCACGGCTCTGCGCCTTCGGTTCCACCCGGAAGCCCTTCGTCAGGGCCCCGGATGATCCCCGGCTGCAGAGCCTGCTTGAAGCGGGGACGGAGGCGGTAACGATCTTCGGCAAAAGCTGGGACCTCCATGTGCGCGAAGTGCTCCGGGTTGACCGGGAAGAAAACCTCGCCATGATCTCCGAAACCATTGAGTACCTTGTATCCCGGGGAAAAACCGTTTTTTTTGACGCCGAACATTTCTTTGACGGCTGGAAAGCGGATCGGAGCTATGCCCTTGCCACCCTCAGGGCCGCCCTGGAAGCCGGGGCTTCGCGGATTGTGTGCTGCGATACCAACGGCGGTTCTTTCCCCGCTGAGATAAGTTCCGCCGTCGCCGGGGCCGTGGAAACCCTGGGGGGGGCCTGCGTTACCGGGATTCACGCCCACAACGATATGGGTCTTGCCCTTGCCAATACCCTGGCGGCCCTTGAAGCGGGCTGCCGCCATGTGCAGGGAACCATGGCCGGCTTCGGGGAACGCTGCGGTAATACGGCCCTGGCGGCCCTTATCCCCAGTCTGGAACTCAAGCTTAACTATTCCTGCCTGCCCGGGGGGAAGCTTGAGCGTATTTCGGAAATCACCCGGCGTATCGCCGAAATAGCCAATGTGCCGGTGCCGGCGGCCATGCCCTATGTGGGGTCCTCGGCCTTTTCCCACAAGGGGGGTATGCATTCCGACGGGGTGCTTAAGGTGTCAAGGTCCTTTGAGCATATTGATCCTTCTTCGGTGGGAAACAACAGGCATCTTTTGTTAAGCGAAGTCGGGGGGCGTTCCGCCATAGCCGAAAGGGTCAGGAAGCTTGACCCCTCAATCACCAGGGATCATCCGGCGGTGAGCGCCCTGGCGGAAAAATTGAAGGCCCTGGAGGCCGAAGGCTGGGCCTT
This sequence comes from Treponema sp., assembly GCA_031273835.1. Taxonomy (GTDB): domain Bacteria; phylum Spirochaetota; class Spirochaetia; order Treponematales; family Breznakiellaceae; genus JAISRD01. Next base: position 16,696 of record JAISRD010000025.1, read on the forward strand.
TGAGGGGGCCGACGCCGGCTTTGAGCTGCTGGTCCGCCGGGAGCTGCCGGGCGCCGGGGACGTTAAGCTGAACCGTTACCGGCCCCTTTTTAAGATACTGGCCTACCGGGTGATGAGCGAGCACCCCACCGGGGTATCCCTGGCCTGTTCCCACGCTTGGGTAAAGGTTTGGGTGGACGGCCAGGACGAAATTGCCGCCGCCGAGGGGGACGGCCCGGTAAATGCCCTGGACGGCGCCCTCCGCCGGGCCCTTATCCGTTTCTACCCGGAACTGGAACAGGTCCGCCTGACGGATTACAAGGTCCGGGTTATAGACGGGGGGGCGGCCACCGCCGCCAAGGTGCGGGTGCTTATTGAATCCACCGACGGCCCCCGTTCCTGGACCACCGTGGGGGTTTCCGGGGATATCATCGACGCAAGCCGTTCCGCCCTGGTGGATTCCATTGAATACAAGCTGATTGGGGATATAGAGCGGAAAATCAAAACCCCTTCGACGGAGGACTGCCATGGGTGAATACAGGATCGCGCTGATACCGGGGGACGGCATAGGTCCTGAGGTGATCTCTCCAGCGGTGGAGGCGCTTAACGCGGCGGGGAAACGATTCGGCCATAGCTTTGCCTTTACCTTCCTTGAGGCGGGGGGCTGCGCCATAGACCGCTGCGGCGAGCCCCTGCCCGCCGGGGTCCTTGATGCCGCCGGGGAATGTGGCGCGCTGCTCCTCGGCGCGGTGGGGGGGCCCCGGTGGGACACCCTCCCCGGGGACAAACGGCCTGAGCGGGCTTTGCTTGCCCTGCGTAAGGGCCTTGGGGTATTTGCCAATCTGCGGCCCGCCTCCCTCTTGCCCCAGCTGCGGGACGCCTGCCCCCTCAAGGAAGAAATTCTCTCAGGCCGGTCCGGGGCGGGCGGCTCAGGGGCGCCCGCAAACTCAGGCGGTCCGGGCTTTGATCTGCTCATCGTGCGGGAACTTACCGGGGGGCTTTACTTCGGGGAACGGGGACGTTCCGGAGATTCCGCCTTTGATACCGAAAGCTATTCCCGCTTTGAGATAGAGCGGGTGCTCCGGGTGGGTTTTGAGGCGGCCCGGTTACGGAGGAAAAAAGTAACCGTGGTGGATAAGGCCAACGTGCTTGAGACTTCCCGCCTTTGGCGGGAAGTTGCCCGTGACACGGCCGCCGGTTATCCCGGTATTACGATGGACTTTCTCTATGTGGACAACGCGGCAATGCAGCTGATACGTTCCCCCGGACAGTTTGACGTGATCGTTACCTCCAATCTCTTCGGGGATATTCTCAGCGACGAAGCGTCGGTATTGACCGGTTCTATCGGTATGCTGCCCTCGGCAAGCCTCGGGGCGTTTTCGGAGGCGGAAGCCGGCGGCGCGGAGGGCGCGGAAAGCCGGCGGCGTTTCGGCATGTACGAGCCCATCCACGGATCGGCGCCGGATATTGCGGGAAAGGACGCCGCCAATCCCCTGGGGACCATACTTTCGGCGGCCCTGCTGCTGCGTTATTCCTTCGGTCTGGAAAAAGAAGCTCAGGCGGTGGAAAACGCGGTAAACGCGGCGCTGGATGCGGGACTCCGTACCGCCGACATTGCCCGCCCAGGCGGACAAAACGAGCGCCTTGTGGGTACCGGGGAAATGGGCGCGGCGGTGGTAAAGGCCCTGGGATAAGGCCCGCTCCGCCGGTAAGGAGATTTATGGAAACCGTCTATGCTGAAATAACCTTGAAAAACGCCGGTGATGTGGCCCGCGCCGAGTATGGGCACATTACGGAACAGGAAGTCCGTACGGCAACGGTAACGGCCCTAGTGGATACCGGCTGCGGATCGCTTGTCATCAATGAAGAGCTCTGTAAAACCCTGGGACTCTCGATAAGGGGGCTGCGCAGTGCCGAACTTGCCGACGGTTCAAAGCAGAACTACCAGGTAACGGAACCGGTGGAGATTCACTGGAAAAACCGCGATACGGCGTGCAAGGCTCTGGTATTGCCCGGCGCAAGGGATGTTCTTCTCGGCGCGATTCCGCTTGAAGATATGGATCTAATCGTAAACCCCGCTCAGTTGGAATTGCCCGGCGCCCATGGCGATGAGATCCTGAGTATGGTTAAATGAAAATAACGATTGTACCGGTTCCGGGAATAGGTTAAAATACCCCATGCCCCATTCTGAAATAACCGGCCGTATCATGAAAGCCATACGCGCCGTGCCGCCGGGTAAGGTAAGCTCTTACCGGGATATAGCCCTGGCGGCGGGACTTCCCAACGGCGCCCGTCAGACGGTCCGGGTTCTGCACAGTTTGGCCGGTCCCTGCAAACTTCCCTGGCACCGTATAGTCCGCTCGGACGGCTGTATCGCCCTGAAGAGCGGAAACGGCAGGGAGCTGCAAATAGAGCTGCTTCGCGCCGAGGGGGTGGCGGTATCAAAAGAAGGACGGATCGACCGTAAAGCCTATGTGTCTTACGATGAAACATGAAATATTCCGGCGCCCGTATTTTAATTGAAGCCCTTATCGAGGAAGGGGTGGACACGGTTTTCGGCGTACCCGGAAGCTGTGTACTTCAAATCTACGATGAACTCTACCGCTGTCAGGACAGAATCAGGCATATTCTGGTAAGCCACGAACAGCACGCCGCCCACGCCGCCGACGGTTATGCCCGCTCTTCGGGGAAGACCGGCGTATGTATCACCACTTCGGGGCCGGGGGCGACGAACCTGGTTACGGGGATAGCAGCGGCCTACATGGATTCGGTTCCCCTGGTGGCGATCACCGGCAATGTGCCGGTTCATCTTTTAGGTAAGGACAGCTTCCAGGAGGTGGACATAGCGGGGATAACCATGCCTGTGGTCAAGCATAACTGGATCATCAAGGATGTGAAGGAACTGGCCGAGGTGGTGCGGGAGGCCTTTATCGTGGCCCGATCCGGCAGGCAGGGGCCGGTGCTGATCGATATTCCCGCCAACGTAAGCGGCGCCGAAACGGAGTGGAAGCCCGCCTTTCTCGCCGCATGGGAAGACGGCAGTACCATGGGCGCCCGGGCGCAGAGGCTTTCCGAACGGAGCGGAAGGACCGCCTTTACCGGGGAAGATATTGACGCCGCGGTGGAACTTATCTCCGCCTCCAGGCTGCCCATGATCTATGCCGGAGGGGGGGTCAACAGTTCGGGCGCTTCGGATGAAATTACCGCCCTGGCGGATATCCTCAACGCGCCTGTGGCCTTAAGCCTCATGGGCATAGGCGCGGCGCCCAGGGATTTCAGGCTCTGTACCGGGCTGATAGGGATGCACGGAACAACGGCGTCGAACAAGGCGGTGCAGAAGGCGGATCTGCTTATAGCCGCTGGCGCCCGCTTTTCCGACCGCGTAACAAGCAGGGCCGATCATTTTGCCCGGAAGGCGAAGATACTCCACATCGACATCGATCCGGCGGAGATCAACAAAAACATTCCCGCCGATTGCTGGGTGATCGGGGACGTAAAAAAGGCGCTCGCCGCCATACTGAAAAAAATCCCCCGGACCATACGGACCGAATGGGGCGGGGAAATTGAAAAACTTAAAGCGGCGGATAAGGCGGGGCCCTGGACGGGCAGAAGCCGCCGCAAAGACGATCCCCCCCATCCCCGGTTTATCATCGAAACGACGGCAAAGCGCATGAGCTTTAACACCATTGTGGTTACCGACGTGGGACAGCATCAGATGTGGGCCGCCCAATTCTACCCCATCGCGGGACCCCGTTCCTTTATAAGCTCAGGCGGATTGGGGGCCATGGGCTTCGGCCTCGGCGCGGCCCTGGGGGCAAAGCTCGCCAATCCCGAAAGGCCCGTGGTGCTCTTTACCGGCGACGGTTCTTTCAGGATGAACTGCGCCGAGCTTGCCGTACTCAAGGCCAACGCGGTTCCCCTGCTCATAGTATTGATCAATAACGGAGGCCTGGGGATGGTCCGCCAATGGCAGCAGGTTTTTTACGGGGGCCGCTGTTCGCAGAGCGTCCTGGGACGAAGCCCGGATTTTCCCGCCCTGGCGGCGGCCTACGGCGTTCCCGCGTACCGGGCGGAGACGGAAGGAGAATTTCAGGCGGCCCTGGAAAGGGCCCTTGCGGAAATAGACCGGGGCAGCGCCGCCCTGATTGAGGTCCTTATCAGCCCCGGCGAAATGGTCCTCCCCATGGTGCCCGGCGGCAAACCTGTGGACGAACAGATTTTTCAGCGATAAACTTAAACTTAAGGATGGCGTTATGCGTTTGGCCATTGGCGATATTCACGGCAGAATTTATTGGAAGTACTACTTAAAGAAGGATTTTACCGAATTTTATTTTACCGGCGATTACTTTGACAGCCACAATATGTTTTGTACCTTTACCAGGCAGTATAAGAATTTTCTCGAGATCTGCGAGCGGGCAAGGAAAGACCGGCGCCTTAAACTCTGCCTGGGAAATCATGACTATCATTACCTTTCCGGGGTATGCAACCAGCGCTACTCGGGTTTCCAGCATGATAATTACAAAAGGATAAACGAGGTACTTGAACTCAATATGGATCTTATCGAACCGGTCCGGGTAACCGCCGATAATTACATCATTTCCCACGCCGGGGTAACCAATTATTTTCTCAATTCCCTGGGGCTGACAAAACCGGAAGATATAAACGGGGCCTTTCAAAAGGACAGGAACATTCTTAATTTTAGGGGTGATGATATTTACGGCGATGATATTACCCAAAGTCCCATCTGGATACGGCCCCGTTCCCTGTTTGAAGACGCCCTTTCAGGGTACAGTCAAATCGTGGGGCACACGCCCATGCACGCGGTTTCGGAAACGGCCACCGCCGACGGAAAAAACAAACTTGTGTTTATCGATACCCATGATGTAAAATCGGCGTATGAGTTTTAGGTGTACAGATAGATGAAGGCCCTCGCGGAAATGAGCGCCGCCGAAGCTTCGGGCTTCCGCTATATGCTTATGGATATAGACGATACCCTCACCACAGCGGGTAAACTCCCCGCCGTCGCCTATGCTGCGCTGTGGCGCCTCGCCGGGGCGGGTCTTAAAGTTATCCCCGTTACGGGGAGGCCCGCGGGCTGGTGCGACCTTATCGCCAGGGAATGGCCCGTGGACGGCGTGGTGGGGGAAAACGGCGCCCTGGTTTTTTGGGAGGAGGACGACGGATCGGCGGCGGAGGTCGGCGCGCACAATACGGCGCAAAACGCGGCCCCGTCCATGGGAGGACGGCGGGTGCTGAAACAGGAATTTCATCCCCAGGCGGTGCGTAACGATCATCCCGTACTTGAAAAAATTAAGAAGCGGGCCCTTGAGGAAATTACGGGGCTCCGCATGGCAAAGGATCAGTTTGCCCGGCTCTTTGACATAGCCCTGGACTTTGCCGAGGAAGATCCGGTCCTGCCCCTGGAAACGGCGGAACGGGTCCGGGCAATTGCCGAAGAGGAGGGCGCCCGGGCGAAAATTTCTTCGATACACGTAAATGTCTGGATGGGTGAATACGACAAGCTTTCCATGGCCGAACATTTTCTCCAATCCCGCTTCGGCTGGCGGGGCGGGACAGAGGCGGCGTACCGGGAGGTACTCTTTGCCGGCGATTCCCCCAATGACGAGCCCATGTTTGCCCGCTTCCCCCTGGCCTGCGGGGTGGCCAATGTGGAACGGTACCGGAACTATATGAAACACCTTCCCGGCTTTATCGCCTCCCGGGAAGGCGGTGAGGGCTTTGCCGAGATCGCCGAAACGGTTTTAGCCAAGCGGGCAGGCGGGTACGGATAAAGAGAGAAGAAGGTCTAACCACAACGTTACACGAAGTTTTTACTTGATGTGCCTTGGGCTCTTAAATCAAATTTTTTTACGGGTCCAATCTCCATTAAAAAGCTGATTGCGTCCGGTACCGCCGCTTATGTTTAATACATCACCGTTAAGAATATAATCAAAATGTATTGGTGTATATGAAACTATTACCCATGAACCATTTTGCCAGTTATGAGTATCTGTAAAAGAAAGTGTCTCTTCAGT
>JAISRD010000066.1 GCA_031273835.1 Treponema sp.
TTTTGCTCCCAAACAGGTCGAACGGGTGATTAGGGGACAGCCACGGCCCCCTGCGGTCGATATTCTCGATTGACAGCTTTTGAAAAGCAGGTTATAGACAAGGGGCATGGCTAACAAACAGGTGTATACAATGAAAGATGTCGCGCGGCTTGCCGGGGTAACACAGCCCACGGTTTCCCATGTGATAAACGGTACGGCGAGTATTTCCAAAGCGGTATCCGACAAGGTGCTGGAAGCGATTGAAACGCTGAACTACCGCCCCAATGAGTTGGCCAGGGGGCTTAAAACTAATACCTCCAGAACCATCGGCATCGTAACGCCTGATATTACCAACAGCTATTACGCCTGTATCGCCAAGGAGATCGAAATTCTCCTGATAAAAAGGGGTTACATCGCTTTTTTAAGCAATACCGATTACAACAAAGAAAGCGAACAGGCTTTGGTCGATAAACTGCTGCGCTATAATGTGGACGGCGTTTTGATACTTTGTGAATTTCTGAACCGGAAGCCGCTGAAATACCTGGAAAGTTACGATATTCCGGTGGTCTTTCTGGATGACGAACCGGTGGATCACGCGGGCTGCATGATTTCTACGGAAAATGAGCAGGGCGGGTACCTGGCGGCGAAACACTTAATCGACCGGGGACGCAGGCGCATAGCCTACCTGGGGGAGAAGGTATCCCTCTTTCCCTTGAGGATGCGTTATGAGGGGTACCGGATGGCCCTGATGGAATCGAATATTCCGCATGACAAGGATCTTATGATCCTGGATAACGACATGGTTTACAATTTCAGCAAGGGCTTAAAGTACGGTAAGGGCATACTGACAAAAAAACCCGATGCGGTTTTTGCGTCAACCGACATTATCGCCATCGGCTTTATGCGCGCCTGCGCCGACGCCGGAATAAAAATACCCGATGATATTGCCATTGTGGGATATGATAATATTCCGCTGGCATCGCTGATGACCCCCGCCCTTAGTACGGTTACACAGTCCGTCGAGGATATCGCGTCCAACGCGGTGGAACAGTTGTTTTTACAGATCAATAAACAGCCCTATGAAAAAAACATCATTCTGGAACCGCGGCTGGTGATACGGAAAACTACGTAGCGTTGCTTTTGTTTTACCCCAGGAGGCGATCCAGCGGTTTCCTTCGTGCCCTTGGTGGTTTTCATGTTTTTCTCAGGTTAATTATCTTCTTCGTTGTCCGGGGTATTAAGACGCTAACGAATGCCCTTGAGGAAATGCGCCGGGGGCTCCCAGGCCCGTTCGCCATAGCCGCCGGCCAATACCCAGGCCGAGGGTATGCCCCGTTCGGCGGCATAGCGGTACACAAACATATCCCGCCGGACGCATTGGTCCAGGGTAAGTTTCAGCGGCGCGCTGGAAGCGAGGCCGTCGTACTCGTAGGGGTCGGAGCCGTCCACCACAAGGATCAAATCGGGCCTGCCGCCGTATTCGGCGGAAAGCCCCTCCAGGCGCCCTATACCTTCCTCAAGCCGGGGGAGGTATTCGGCTTCCTCCCCTGAGTCTATGCCTATGTCGATGTCCGAGGGGACCAGCGGCGCCCGGCCGGGCCGGGCGGCGGCAAGGCTTTCCCCGTCCAGGGGCCAGCCCTTCGCCATGTGGATCGACAGGGTCAGGATACACCCCGCCCCGGCGCTTTCCGCCCCCCCCGGTCCGGCCAGTTCACCCCGTTCACGGGCAAAGCGTACCAGTTCGGCGGTTCCGTCGCCCTTGTGGGCGTCCAGGTCCACCACCCAGATAAGCCGGACCGGTTTCTCCCGGCCCGAGGGGGCCGGATGCGGCGTCTCCCCAAGTACCTTCACGGCGGCGCTTGCCACGTCGTTGAGGAGGCAGAAACCCGAACCCCTGTCATAACGGGCGTGGTGCGTGCCCCCCTCCAGATAATAACAGAAGCCGGGGCCTTCAAGCAGAGCCAGGCGGCAGGCCAGGTAGGTCCCCTCAACATGGGCCAGTATGGTATTGAAGAGATCGATCAGGGGCTTTACCGCCTTTTCCGGTTCATAACGGCGGGGACGGCCCTGATCATCCATGAGCTCGTAGGTTTCAAGCAGGGCTTCGGCCAGGGACGAGCCGTCATAGAGGGAGGCGGTAAAGGCCTTGCTGTGGACCCGCTCCAAATCATCCCGGTTAATAAGGGGCCCCGCCGCTCCCAGGCGCAGACGGGCGGCGGTAAAGTCAAAAACCGGACCGGGATAGGGCAGGGTCGCCCCCCTTGTACCGGCGGTGATGCCGCTGTTCAAAAATTCGATAATACGGTCGGGCCTGGAGGGGGAAACGGGGATCATAATGCCGTAATCTATTAAACGCAGGGTAAAGGAGGGGTCGTAGAGTATCATAGAAAAAACATATACCAGGTACGGGCTTTTTACCAATACCCCGCCCGCGGCGGCGCCCGGCGGCGGGCCCTTAACCGGATGCCAGGCCGCGGCCTGAGGATTTTTCCAGGTATACGCCGTCCCGAACGGCGAATTCACCATTGATGATCACATGGGGCAGCCCAACAGGGGGCCCTTCGCCGCCGCTTTCGGCGATTCTGTTCCGGTCGAAGAGTACGAGGTCGGCGTAACAGCCCGGCGCTATACGGCCCCGGTTTTTAAGGCCGAAACGGCGGGCGGCCTCTCCGGTCATTTTGCTTATCATCCTGCCCAGGGTTTCCGCCTTCCCCTCCCGGCTCAGGCGGAGGAATTTGGGGAAGGCGCCGAAGGCGGCCCGGTTCTGCATACCCTCATCGCATATCCACGCGTCGGTCATGTAGGCCGCCCGCGGGTGCCTGCTTAACACGTCGATGATATGGTCGTTCATGTAACTGTACATGATCACCGTGGTCTCCGGGCCCGTCTCGTCTATCACCCCGATATAGGCGCTGAATTGATCGATCCCCTTCATCCGGGCGATTTCGCTTATCCGCTTGCCCGTGTATTCAGGATGGGCGGCCCCGGCGTAGCTTACCTGCACGTCATCAAAGCCGAAACCCAGGAGCTTCCTGGTGGCGAAGATCTCCGCCCGAAGCCGCAGCCTGACGGGGATTTTCCGTTTTTCCTCAGGCGCCAGTCCCCGGTACCAGGAAGGCAGGGCGACGGTGATGGTGCTGGCCCCGAAATCAAAGGGGTAGATGTCAAAACTCAGGTCCAGGCCCCGCCTGTTTGCGTCGTCGATGAGTGCGATGGTTTCGTCCAGGGTGTTCCAGGTACTTCTGCCCACAAAGATAATATGGGAGAGGTGGGTCTTCGCGCCGGATTTTTCGGCGATTTCCAGTACCTCGTCCAGGGCGCGGAGGTTGTGGGCCCTGCCGAAAAGTTCCGTGTAGGAGGTGGAAAACCGGGAAAGGGCCCGGTTGTGGAAGGTGATGAGCTTGTTATGCCGGGCGGCGAGTTTCGCCAGGCGCAGGAGTTCTTCCCCGCCGCCGTACATGCCCGGATCGTACATCAGCCCGTAGGAGACCCCGGCGGCGCCGGCCTCCAGCTGCCGTTCTACGAGGCCCTCCATGGCATCCATCTGGGCGCCGGTCAAAGCTCCGGGACCCAGGCCCCGCAGGGAAGTGCGGATCGTGCCGTGGCCGCAGAGGCAGGCCATGTTTACCGGGGAATACCGGTCCACCGCCGCGGCCCAGCCTGAAAAGGCGGAAACCTCTTTATAGTCCGGGTTTGGGGCGAAGAAGGCAAAGAGGTCCCCGGCATAGGGGGTATCGGGATCGATGCCCGGGATGGAAAAACCGCAGTTCCCCGCCACCTGGGTGGTGATTCCCTGTTCCACAAAGGGCCTTAAATACCTGTGCGCTTCGGGCAGCACCGCGTAAAAATCGTTATGGGAATGGGTGTCGATAAAGCCCGGACTTAAGGTAAGGCCCGCCGCGTCCAGGACCTCCCCGGTATAACCCGCCGCTTCCCCGTCAAGAACGGCGCTGATGGTATCGCCCTCCACCAGCACCTGACCTGTTTTGGCGTTTTCATCATCGCCGTCAAAGATCTCCGCGTTTTTAATCAGAAGCCTCATGATCTTCCTCCATAGTTTAGTTTAGCTTTGCTTCTCCGCCCCCCAGGGGGAAGAGGGATCTTCGGTGAGGCGAAAGGGCAGGGCGGGGAAACCGGCGCCGTCAAACAGGTTCACTTCCGTGTAGGGTTCCCAGGCGTAACATATTTCGTCCGCCCCGCCGATCCGATCCGGGAGTATGAGCAGGGTATCCCCTTCGGTACGGGCCTGGAATTTCCGCGCTTCGGCGCCCCGGTCAAAGAGCCTTAAGCCCTTGATACGGGGCCCCCGGATTTCAAGGCCCCCGTCACAGCCGCCGAAGCGTACCCTGAGCTCTCCGCCGTCGCCGCGGCTTACCCCTTCCGCCCGGGGGGACCGCCAGGGCAGGTCAAGGCCGTAGACGGCGGCCAGGGCGGCCGTAGCGAGCCGTTCCCCCACGGGGCCCTTATTTCCCGGATGGATGTTGTACCGTTCCCCCAGGTCCATGGTACAGACCATCCAGGTTTTGGCGGTGCTTTCCGCCGCCAGTTCCTGCTGACGGCGCAGTTCGGGGAAGGCGTCCCCCCGCTGGAAATGATCCCGCCCGAAGGCGGCAAGCTGGGCAAAGACGAAGGGAAGCTCCTCCCCCCAGGCCCGCCGCCATCCCCGGATGACCAGGGCAAAAAGCCGGGCGTAGTATCCGGGGCGGAGATCGTCCCCCTCACCCTGATACCAGATGACCCCCCGGCAGGTATAACCCTCTACGGTCCGTACCATGGTTGAGTAGAGCCCGCAGGGACGCCAGGGGTCCCGGGGGCCCATAAGCTGGAGATCAAGAAAACCGGGGTCGATTTTTTTAAGGATGTCCCCCAGAACGATGGGGATCCTGCCCCGCATGTAGAGATCGAAGGCCCCCCGCATGAGGGGGGACCAGCCCTCCGCATGGGCCTTGTCAAAGGCCTTTTCGTAGGCTGCCGGGTCCTGGGTTTTTATCCGGTCGTAGTATTCGTTCCAAAAAGGGGCCGTTTCCCCGTCGGCCCGCAGCATATCCTCGGCAATCCAGGCAAAGGCCGGGACGCCGCTCCAGTTACAGCTGATGATCCCCACCGGGACCCCCAGTTTTTCCCGCAGCCGGGCGGCAAAATAATAGGCCGCCGCGGAAAACAACGGGGCGTTTTTCCGGGAAAAGCCCAGCCAGAGCCCTTGGGAAGCGAAATCTCCCCCGGTAAAGGGGTCCCCCTCCCGCTGTCCCTCCCAGCTGAGCTTGGGGACCTCAAAATAACGGAGCAGTGGGTCCGGGGGACGGGCAAAGACCTCCCGGCGGCGGCGGTCGTAGCGCAGGGCGAATTCCATGTTGGACTGCCCGCCGGCTATCCAGACCTCGCCGACGGCCACGCTGTCAAAGGAACAGGCCGCTTCGCCGCCGCAAAAAAGCTCAAGCCGGCCGCCGCCTGAGGCCTCCATCGGCGGCAGCCGGAGCTCCCAATGGCCGTCCTCCCCGGTAAGCGCGGAGGCCTCTGCTCCGTTAAAGGCGGCTTTAACGGAGCAGAGGGCCGGGCCCCGCCCCCATATACGGATGGGCTTTTGACGCTGGAGGACCATGTTACTTTGGAAAATAGGCGGCAGGGTCAGGGTATTTTGCATGGCGGCCTTCCGTTCAATCCGGTATTTTTACACAGCTTACGACGAAGCATAGAGGTAAAGTTTTTCAATCAGATAGTCGTTATCCGCCCTGCTCCTTACGGCAAAACGGACCAGGGTATCGCCGGGGATACCCTGTTTTCCGGTGAGATCCTTGATAAAGATGTTGTGACTTTCAAGGAGGTATTGCGCCAGGTCCCCGGCGCCGCCCCTTTTACATTTACAGAGGAAATAGTTCGCCTGGGAGGGGTATACCTCGAAAAGGCCGGTTTTTTCGAGTTCCCCCTTAAAACGGCCCCGCTCCTCCCCTGTCAGTTGACAGGCCCGGCGGTAGTCCTTGGTATATTTTCCGATGATCTGCAAAAAATACTCACCAAAGGAATTGATATTCCATATGGAAAGATTTTTCCGTATCCTCCCGATAAGGGCGCCGTCTCCCGATGCCAGGATACCCAGCCGCAGGCCCGGAACGCCGTAACTTTTGCTGATGCTTTTTATGACGATCAGGTTGGGGTATGCGTCCAGTATATCCTGCCTGAGCAGGGAAGGGTTGTCCTCATAATCACAGAAGTCGATGAAGGATTCGTCGAGGACCAGGCGTTTGTTTTGGGGTTTCATAGCCTCCAGAAGCTCCCTGACGCCGGCGGAGGGGATATAGTTACCCGTGGGGTTGTCGGGGTTTATCAATAAGAGGGTATCGCATTGATTGGAATACTCAATCAACTGGGAAACGCCGTATTTCATGCCGCCGGGGTAAAAGGGGACAATAGCCGCGCCGCCGAAACTTTCGGGGTATTCGTTAAAGGTAGGATAGATAACTCCTACCCTGACTCCAGTCCCCTCTCCCCCGGCGGAAATACGGGGAATTGTTGTTTCCGGGGCAAGGGCCCGGATCAGTTCCGCCGCGCCGTTGCCGGTTAAGATATTGTTTTCGTCAATGTTGAACAGCTTTCCGGCCAGAAGGTTTTGTAGGTCCAGCCCCGAGGGGTATTCCGCGATGAGATCGCCGAAATAGGCTTTCATTTCATTGAGCATCTGAGCGGTGGGGAAATAGGGGTTAACCAGATAACAAAAATCCTTTAGTTTGGGAA
>JAISRD010000073.1 GCA_031273835.1 Treponema sp.
AGGCGGGAGTCCGGGAATACTGGGTTCTGGAACCGGAGGGAAAGAGAATTCAGGTCTATGTACTGGATAAGGACCGCTACATTGCTTCAGCCTATTCGGATAACGATGTGGTTCCGGTGTCCGTACTGGAGCCTTTAACGCTGGAGCTTGCAACCCTTTGGGAAACATGAAAGATTGAGCGGACGGTCACCTGCCGTCCGGTTCTACCCGGCCGCCTAATTGCTAATTGAACTCCGTTCCGGTAATGTTTTATGCCATTTACTATGATGAGGCAATCTATTGCACTGACGGCCGGGGATTCCGTAAACTCTTTATACCCGCCGATAAGAGCGTCCGCAGTTCCTCACAATCCTCTATAGTATTGTTGAACTCATACTCGGTTATCAAAGCGGTGTCGTTGAGTAATTCCAGCCAGTATTTCGTTTCCGCGCAGGCCTTGAGGGCGGTGTAGAGCATCCCCAGGAATTCCTGGTTGTTCACGGAACAGCTTGCCTTCGCGAGGGTGGCCCCTATTCCGGTCCCGGCCTGCAGGAGCCGTTCCGATAGAACGGTCTCCTTTTTATTGATCGAAAGATGCTTGTAAAGCTGCACGATCTTGACTGAAAAAACTTTGCTCTTACGGGTGGCGGCATTATCCATACCGGTTACTCCCAGGGAAACCGTATGCCGCCGGTAAGCCCGCCGCCTCCGGCGATCCAGTCCACATACTGCACCGCGGTCCGGGGAGAGCGGCCGTTGAACCACTTTTCCCAGCGGAGGGCGTTTTCCTGAAACCGGGCCCGGGTTTCCCCGTCCAGGAGGTCGGGCAGCACGCGCCGGCGGCAGGCTATGTGTTCGGCAATGCGCAGGTACTCTTCCTGTGAGGGGCTGGTGAACACCACCGTAACGCCGAAGCGGTCCGCCAGGGAGAACTGTTCCTGCATAGTGTCAAAGGCCCGCAGGTCGCCTGAATCAACGGACTCGGCGGCTTGTGCGGCGGTGGGGCGGTCGGCCAAGCGCTCCTTCACCAGGTGGCGGCGGTTGCTCGTGGCGTAGATCACCACGTTGGCGGGCCTGGACTCGACGCCCCCTTCCAGCAGGGCTTTGATGTTCCTGAACGAGTCGTCGGTCGATTCAAACGAGAGATCATCGATGAAAAGGATGAAGCGCCGGGAACGGGCGGACAGGGCCTCCATTATTTCCGAAAGCTCGTCCAGGTCGGCCTTGGTGAGCTCGATCAGCTTGAGGCCCCGATCCGCGTATTCGTTGCAGACCGCCTTGACCGTGGCGGACTTGCCCGTACCCCTGTCCCCGTAAAGGAGCAGGTTATTGGCCCCCTTCCCTTCCAGAAATCTGCGGGTGTTGGCAACCACGATAGACCGCTGATCCTCATAGCCGGAAAAATCCGCCAGGGTAACGGGATCGGGATTGCGGACCGGCTGCAGGGAAAGCGAGAACGGCCGGGGGAAACCTTCCACGGCAAAATCGACAAAGCCGTGCCGCCGGGAAAATTCCTGGGCAAAGAATTCCGGCGCACGGATAAAACAGTGATACTGTCCCAGGATGCCGGCGCCGTTGGCGCGCAGATATTCTGTCAGGGCGGGCAGGGAAGCGCCCCAGTTTGTGTTTTCAGGAAACAGCTTGAGGATAGTAGGCGAGCTTTCGCCGTGTATCTTCTTCCCCTCCGCGGACCAAAGCACCCGTGACTCCTCCTCAATGTTTCCGGCAATGTCTCCAAGGCCGTTCTTCCTGAGAATTTCCGCGATGTGAAAACCCAGACTGTGAATCTCGAAAGAGGCGATACGTCCGAGCCGGGAAAGATCGGTCTTGGCAAGGGCGCACAGCATCGTGGGAGGGTTCTCCTGATTTTCCGCGGCGAAGGTGTAGGGATTATCGTCTGAAAGGATCAAATAGCCCAGGGTGATATACAGCGAATACTCCCGCTGGGTTTGAATAAAGGCGCTGATAAAGGCGGCCCAGTCCTCGGCTATTTCCAGGTAGGTGTCGGGAAGGCCGTACATGGGCTCTTCATCTTTTTCTTCGGAAAGATCGTCCAGGAGTTCCCGCAGGGCGCCGAGGATGGGGTGGTCTTTCAGCGCGGAAAACAGGGATAAACCCATAATATCCGCCAAAGTGGTATAAATCTTGTCGCTTATGTTGTTCATACAGCCGCCGGTATCTCCCGCAATAATTTGATTACTTTTGTCGGACACTTGGAAGCGCAAGTCCCGCAGGAAATACATTTACTGTAATCCACTTTCGGGATTCCGTTGTCCATGACAATGCACTGTTGAGGACAGTTTTTCACGCATAGCTCACATTTAATGCACCCGGCCTTACAGGTTTTCATCACCATGGCCTTGACAGGATTTCTGTTGGAGCAGAACGCAAACGCTCCCTTTTGATCCCTCGGTATTTCCCGCAGTATGCCCTGGGGACATTCCCCTATGCAGACTTTGCATCCCGTACATTTAGTGTTGTCTATCCGGGGCAGTCCGTTTTCCCCCATATCCAGGGCGCCGAACTTGCAGACCAGGGTACAGTCCCCAAAACCGAGGCATCCCCAGGCGCAGAGCTTGGTCCCCCCGGCGGACAATTTGGCCCCCCGGCAGGTCCTGACGCCCGTGTATTCGCCCTTGACAGGCGCGCGGTCCTTCGACCCCTGACAGGCCAACACCGCTACTACCGGAACAACCGTGGCGTCCCCGCCCATGATAGCGGCAAGCCGCTCCGCCACCGGGGACCCGCCGACAGAACAACTGGCGATCCCCGCTTCCCTTTTCGCCACCGCCGAGGCATAGGCGTCGCAGCCCGGAAACCCGCAGGCCCCGCAGTTAGCACCCGGCAGAATCTCCCGTATCTGACCTGTCAGCGGGTCCTGCTCCACCGCGAAAAACTGCCGGAAGAAACCCAGCGCCAATCCCAAAATAAAAGCCAGTATCACCGCAAACAGGGCGGTTGTTAATACAACAGTCATTGTGCGCCCCCCTTATTTTACCAGTCCGGAAAAGCCCATAAAGGCCATGGACAGAAGCGCCGCGGCGACAAACAGTATTGGTGTGCCCTTCAAAAACGAAGGGATAGGACTGGTTCTGATCCGTTTGCGTATACCCGCAAGCAGGAGCAGGGACAAGAGAAATCCCAGAGCCACACCCGCGGCAAAGACCAGGGACTCAATAAAACTGTACCCGTTGGAAATCACATCCAGCGTCACCGCCAGGATAGCGCAATTTGTGGTGATCAGCGCAAGGTAGATACCCATGGATCCGTAGAGGGCCGGCGCCGATTTCTTCAGATAGAATTCCACCAGTTGAACCAGACTCGCGATGACCAGAATAAAAACCAGAAGCTGGAGAAACACCAGCCCCAGCGGTTCCAGGATGAACTTGTAAACAGGCCAGGTAACGCAGGTCGCCAGAACCGTTACAAACATTACCGCCATACCCATGCCCAGGGATTTATCCTCGTCCGTACTCATCCCGATGAACGGGCAAAGCGCGAGGAACCGCATGAGCACCACGTTGTTAATCAAAAAAGCGGAAATGAAAATCTTAAAGAGGTTCATGCGTGTCCTCCGTGGCTGCCGTGGACGCCCATGGAAGCGGATTCGTCAATTGAACCCGCCGGTCCTTTAAGCCGCGACTTGATGAAGATGTTGAGGGCGATGAATAAGGCGAATACAAAGAAACCTCCGGGAGGAAGAATGAAGAAAAGAACAGGCTGGTAACCGTCGGGGAAAACTTGAAAGCCCAGTATGGAGCCGCCGCCCAGCAGTTCCCGTATCAGGGATATTCCGGTTAAAACCCAGGTGTAGCCCAGCCCCATACCCAGCGCGTCGGGGATCACTTCGGCGATTGAACGTTTGGACGCGAACCCTTCAACCCGGCCCATGATGATACAGTTGACCACGATGAGGGGGATAAAGACCCCCATGGCCTTGGACAGTTCCGGAAACCAGGCCCGCAGCACATAATCTATCACCGTGGTGAACGCGGCGATGATGATGATGAACACGGGGATACGGATTGATTCGGGGATAAGCTTGCGGAACAGGCTGATCACGATCTCCGACATGAGGAGCACGAAAGTCATGGAAAGCCCCATCCCTATACCGTTAGCCGCCGCGGTGGTAACCGCCAGGGCGGAACAGAGCCCTATCATCAGCATAAGCAGAGGGTTCTCCCTGACTAAGCCGTTGATGAATATTTTAAGTAAAGCCCGGGAATTCATTGAGACCCTCCTTGAATTGCCGTACCTTGGGCGGCCATCCACCCGGCCGCGGCGTTCCCCGATGTTTTGACAACCAGGGACACCGCCCTGCTCGTTATCGTGGAAGCGGTAACAGCCGTGATGTCTCCCGCCGCCTCAAAGGGGTCGGTTACCGGCTTTCCCGCAAACTGTCCGTAAAAGGTGAGCTTTGCGGCCTTATCCACAAAGTAGGAAGGCGAAGCGGCGTTGGCCCCCAGCCCCGGAGTATCCTGGTGTTCCAGGATCTTCGCCCCCGCGATCCTGCCGTCCGCCCCGACCCCCACCAGCACCGTGATGGGGCCGCCGTAACTGGGCCCCGAAGCCTGGATAGCCGTTCCCAGCAGGGTGTTCCCCTGTTTTATGGCGTACTGGCTGCCGAAAACAACCGTGGCTTGGGGGCTGGAAATCTCCCCGGTAATATCCGTAAACGCGTCGGCGTTGGGGAAAAGGTCCTTCAAGGCGGCCTCCAGGTCCGCCTGGGACCGAACGGCGATAATCTCTTTCGTAACGTTATAGACCAGGGCAAGCCCCACACAGGCGGCGGCGGCGAAACACGCCAGGACTACGCCCAGTTTCAGCATATCTTTCACTTTGAACCCCCTGTTTTAGGCGGCGTAAACCCGTACTTCCTCTGCAAAAGCCTGTTCAGGAAGGGGGTACACGCATTCATAATGAGGATGCCGTAGGTTACCCCCTCAGGGTAATTGCCCCACTTGCGGATAAGCACCGTGATAAGCCCGGCCCCGGCCCCAAAGATGAGCTTGCCCTTGGCGGTCAAGGGGGCGGACACGTAATCGGTAGCCATAAACACCGCCCCGAAAAGCACCCCGCCGCTCAGGACCGCGACAAGGGGATCCATCCCCAAAACCAGGGAGGCGAGGAAGGCCGCGGCGGTCATGGTAAGGGGTGCCCGCCAGTCTATGACCTTGGTGAGCAGGAGGTACGCCGCCCCTGCCAGGATGAGGAGGATGGATGTCTCCCCGATACTGCCCCCGTGGTTCCCGAAGAACAGGGTCCTGACGGTGGACCAGTAATCAGACGCCGCCGCAAGTCCCGTTCCCGCGAAGTCCGCGCCCAGATC
>JAISRD010000085.1 GCA_031273835.1 Treponema sp.
GTTTGTTAGCCATGCCCCTTGTCTATAACCTGCTTTTCAAAAGCTGTCAATCGAGAATATCGACCGCAGGGGGCCGTGGCTGTCCCCTAATCACCCGTTCGACCTGTTTGGGAGCAAAAATTTTACTTTTTTTTCATTTTTTTCTTGACAGGTGGAATTTTGTCAAGTATAATTGCTTATACGTATAAATAATGTATACGTATGCAGGTTTTGAAAAAGATTTTTTTATGGAGGATGTGTATGGAAAACATGCAGGAACTTTATGACGCGCGGTTAAAGCGGGTCAGTGACGCGGTACAGTTGAAGGAACCGGATAGAATTCCCATTGTTCCGGTATTTCAGGCCTATCCTGTCTATTTTGCGAAAAAGTGGACCATCAAAGACATTATGTACGACTACCGCAAGGCGACGGATATCTATGATACCTTCTACAGTTACTACAAGCCCGATATGGGCTGGGACCCGATTTTGTTTTATCCCGCCAACTATATGGAAAAATCCGGTATTACCTGGTTCAAATGGCCGGGCAACCGGATCGAAGAGTCCAATATCATGTATCAATTCATAGAAGACGAGTACATGAAAGAGGATGAGTATGCCGAAGCGATCCATGACATCACCAAATTCATGATGAACAAATGGATACCCCGGAGCTTTGCGAACCTAAGCGGCCTGGCGAAGGTTGATTTTCGCAATTCCATGTGGTTCGGTCACATGGGTTCCTTTGCCGCTTTTTCGGACCCCGAGGTTGTCAAGACCTTTGAAACCCTGGCGGAAACCGGAAAGATGCTTCTGGACTGGTTCATCTATCTTGGCGAATACCAGGCCCATATGAAGGAAAAATTCGGTATGCCGCCCCTGTATGCGGGTTTTGCCTATGCACCCTTTGACATGATCGGCGACAGTATGCGGGGTACCAGGGAAATCCTCCTGGACATGATGGATCGTCCCGATGAGGTGCTGGCCCTTATTGATGTGGTAACTAAGTTTGCGATCAAGGATACCATCGCCGGCTGCCAAGGCAAGGCGGTACCCTATGTCTGGTTCTGGCTTCACAAGGGTGTGGACACTTTCATGTCCGATGAGCATTTTAAGAAATTCTACTGGCCCTCGCTCCGGCAGTATATTACCGAAGTGGCAAACGCGGGACTAACCCCTATGGTATATGTGGAAGGGGCTTATAACAGCCGCCTTGAATACCTAAAGGAAGTCCCCGCCGGTAAGGTGATCTATAACTTTGAGTATACCGACATGGCAAAGGCAAAGAAGGTATTGGGGGGCCATTCCTGTATCATGGGTAATGTTCCTGCGGTTCCCCTTACCTACGGTAAAAAACAGGAAACTGTGGATTACTGTAAATGGCTCATCGACACCTGCGCCCCCGGCGGCGGTTTTATCATGGATACCAGTACCATGGTGGACGACGCGAAACAGGAAAATATCGACGCCATGTTCGAGACAACCTTTACCTATGGGGTGCGCTGAAACATTTCGGACCTGACTGCGGCATGACGCATATGCCGCAATTAATTTTATAGGAGTGCTTTTATGGCTGATTTTACTGAAAGTTATAACGAGATTTCCCGGCTTTTGCAAAGCGGAAAAGCTAAGGACATTGCGGTTTCCGTTCAAAAAGCCCTTGATGACGGGGCTTCCCCCCGGGAAATATTGGAGAAGGGACTTATTGCCGGTATGAGTATCGTCGGTGGAAAATTCAAACGGGGAGAAGTATTTGTACCTGAGGTGTTGATTGCCGCCCGTGCCATGAACACCGCCACCGCCGCCCTAAAACCCGCCCTGGCAAAGGCCGGTGTCCAGCCTGTAGGCAGGGCGATTATCTGTACCGTTAAGGGGGACCTTCACGATATTGGGAAAAATCTTGTCAAGATGATGATAGAAGGCAAGGGTATTGAGGTGGAAGATCTGGGGGTTGACTGTGATCCCCAGAAGATTGTCGAGGCCGTAAAGAATTCCAACGCCAAAGTAGTTTGCCTTTCCGCTCTGCTGACCACTACCATGATGGCCCAAAGGGATGCTGTTGACGCCCTTAAAAACGCCGGGATCCGGGAAAAGGTCAAAATTATGGTGGGCGGCGCCCCGGTAACTCAGGGTTTTGCTGACGAAATCGGCGCAGATGCCTATACCGCCGACGCCGCTTCCGCCGCGGAAGTGTGCCGGGCTTACTACGGCTAAAAAAACCGGCGTTGCCGGTAAAAAAAGTCAGCGGAAGCATTGGTTAACCACGGCCCAGAGAGAATTCCGTGAGGCCCGGTTAACTCAGATTTGCCGTAGACTTTTATACAACGGAGGGTGCGAATTATGAAGAAAATTTCCATTGGAAGCTGGGCGTATGCTTTTTTGAAGACGCCCATACTACTGCCTGAGGCCTGCGCAAAACTCGGTGAACTGGGTTTTGACGGGATAAGCATGGGAGGTTTTAAACCCCACGCGAATCCTGAAACCTACGATACCGATGAAAAGCGGAAGGAACTGGCGGAGCTGCTTAAGAAAAACAAGCTGGAAGTCGCCGAGTTTGCCTGTGATCTTTGGAGCATCGACGCCCTTAAAAAGGCCGATGACTGGGTGGCGCTTTTTGAGGTTAACGCGGAATTCGCTCAAAAAATGGGCTGGAAGATCATCCGGGTTGATACCGGGACGCCCCCCGTCCTGCCCGGCGGGATGAGCTATGCCCAGGCCAGGGCCAAGATAACCGATAACTTCAAACGGATATCAAAGATCGCGCAGAAGTACGGTTTGCAGGTTACCTGGGAGTTTGAACCGGGATTCATCATCAACGAGCCCAAGTACATCCTTGAAACCTTCGAGGCGGTGGGAGAACCGAATTTCGGCATCCTCTTTGACACCTGCCACGGGTATATGTCGGCGGAAATAGGAGCGCGGCATATAGAACCTGGTACCTTAAAGGGCGGTGTCCTGGAATTCATTGAACTCCTCAAAGACAAGATAAATGTGGTCCATGTGATCGATTCCGACGGAACCCTCAACGATCAGGGAACCAGCACCCATTCACCTTTCGGTCAGGGCAAGCTTGATTTCGACGCCCTCATTCCGGCTCTGCTTAACAAGGCTAACTATAAAGGCGAGTGGTGGGCCATAGATCTTTGCGAGTGTCCGGACGCCTGGCAGGAGACCACTGCCTGTAAAGCCTTTGTCGATAAATTCAACGCAAAATACAGTTAAAAAGGATTGCTTATGCCGGCGGATAGAAAGACCTTAAAGGACATACTTGAAAAAGGCGGCGGAATACTTTCCCTCATGCCAACCTGGGTACCCAGGCCGTTTAACCGCCCGGGAAAACGGATACGGCTCCACCCCGATGATTACTATGCTATGGGGATGAAGCGGGGCGCCATTGTGGAGCGCTGGTTTTCCTCCATTACCAGGGTGGAGACCGAAGGCGCCGTGGAAAACGAGGGAATGAGTTTTGTAAATGTGGACGGCAGAACGGATCATGGAATACTGTTCAAGGAATTTGTTGACGGGCTGGGGGTGGAACTCTTCGGACAGGCCCTGATGGACAAGTACGGAACTTGGCCCATGTATTCAAAATTTTATGATTACAACGAGCC
Organism: Treponema sp.; assembly: GCA_031273835.1. Classification (GTDB taxonomy): domain Bacteria; phylum Spirochaetota; class Spirochaetia; order Treponematales; family Breznakiellaceae; genus JAISRD01. Next base: position 3,591 of record JAISRD010000085.1, read on the forward strand.
CCTTTTCCACCATGTCCATCACCGGGAAGAAGCCTGCGCGAAAGTCGGGGTAACCCCCAAGCACGAACACTACTTCTTTCCAAAACAGTACAACAACCATCTGGGAACCCGTCCCACCACCTTTTTCGGTTTTGATCCGTCGGTAAGCAAAGAGGAAGTAAAGGCCCGGCTGGCTCTGTACGAAACTGCCAATAACCGGATTCTGGAACTTTCCCGGGCCTTTCAGGTTGAACTTGGTACCGGCTGGTTTACCCAGGCCGGGGTAGTCCACGCGCCGGGCTCCCTCTGTACCTACGAGCCCCAGTGGAACAGCGACGTTATGGCCCTGTGGGAAAATGTCGTGGGTTCCGGGGAGATCTTTGACTACCATTGGCTTTGCGGCTATCTGCCCAAAGGTAAGGAGCGGGATCTTGACGCGATAATGGACACCATCGACTGGGAACTTAACACCCTGCCTGACTACCGGGAACGTTTTTTCCGTCCCCCCGTGACGGATGAGGGCGGCGACGGCTATGTCCAGAACTGGATCTGCTACGGCAACGACTATGTGGCGGCCAAGGAACTGACGGTAGAACCGGGCAGAACCGTTACCATTAAAGACAAGGCGGCCTACGGATGTCTGGCAGTACAGGGCCGGGGGGAATTCGGGAATTTTGTCTGCGAGTCCCCGACCCTGATCCGTTACGGGCAGCCCAGCGCGGATGAATTTTATGTTTCGCACAAAGCGGCCGGCGAGGGGGTATGCGTAAAAAACACGTCCCCCGTTGAACCGCTTGTCATACTAAAACACTTCGGCCCCGACTGCGGTATGCCGGAGAAGGGTCAATTCTAAATTTTTAAGGAGAGAGTTATGGCTAAGATGAAGGTACAGAATTTTTATGAACCCCTGGTTATGAAGTACGAAGAGCACGACATACCGGAAATAGCGGATAACGAGGTATTGGTAAAGGTAAAGGCCGTGGGTATATGCGGTTCCGATATTTCGTATTATTACGGGCACAGCCCCCTGGGAACGGCCAGCGGCAAAGGTCCCCTCTACCTCGGACATGAGGCATCGGGGGTGGTTACGAAGGTGGGTAAAATACCCGCAGGATTCGGACTTTTTAAGGAAGGAGACAGGGTCGCCATCAATCCGGTACAGCAGTGTAACGCTTGTCCGGCCTGTATGCGCGGGGAATTCAATGCTTGTACCCATTGTGAAGTTATCGGCGTTTCGGTGAACGGCTGTTTCGCCGAATATGTCAAGGTAAAATTTACCCATGCGTATAAAATTCCCGATGAAGTAAGCTTTGAGTCCGCGGCGCTGGCGGAACCCCTGGCTTGTTCTACCCACGGCGTTAAGCTGCTGGATATACAGCTCGGGCAGGCCGCGGCTGTTTATGGCCTGGGCAGCATAGGCCTTATGATGGTTCAGCTTGCCAAAGCGTCCGGGGCAGGTAAGGTTATAGCCCTGGGGGCCCATGACTTCGGCCTTGAAAAGGCAAAGCAGCTTGGGGCGACCCATCTCATCAATACGCGGGAGAAAAGCTCCCCCTATTACGCGGAAAATACCGAAAAGAAAGCTTCGGAAATAAACGGTGAAAGGCTTCCCCGGTGCATCGTTGCCACCAGTAATATGGCGGCTCTCCAGGACGCGATTAAAATAACGGGACCTTGTTCTACCATCGTATATTTCGGTCTTCCGGGACCTCAGGACGAACTAAAGGTTCCCGTCCTTGACGCGATACAGTCTGAACGTACCCTGAAGTTTTCCTGGCTCGCGCCGCTGGTGTGGGACAATGTTTTCGCCGCCATTGCCTCCGGACAGGTTAAGCTTGATTCCATTATTACCCACAAATTTAAACTTGAGGACGCCGAAAAGGGGATCACGTTTATGAAGGAGAGCAAGGAAAACAAGGTAAAAGGCATACTTGTTTTAGAATGATTGATACATAAGGCCTTTTTCCGGCGGTTACATTTTCTTAAGGGTACAGGTTGACAATATGGGTGATTTAGTAAAAGAGAATGTCATTCTTGAAATGACGGAGATTATGAAAAGTTTCAGCGGTATTACTGTTTTGCAAAATGTCAACCTGACCCTTAGGGAAGGGGAGATTCAGGGGCTGGTGGGCGAGAACGGCGCCGGTAAATCAACCCTGATGAAGATCCTCACCGGAGAATACCGGATGGATTCGGGCGGTATTAAACTGTTCGGCAGGCCGGTGGAAATAAACGATCCCCGCCATGCCATAGATCTTGGGATCAATATGGTTTATCAGGAGCTGAACAACGCTCCGGATATGACCATCGCAGAAAATATGTTTATAGGCAGGGAATTAAAGAAGTACGGCTTTGCCGACAAAAAGACAATGATCCGCCTGACCGAACAGTACCTTGCCGCGCTTGACTTAAAATTTTCTCCCGTTAAAAAGATGCGTCATTTATCGGTTTCCGAAATGCAAATGGTAGAGATTGCCAAGGTGGTTTCCTATAACTCAAAAATTGTCATTCTGGATGAGCCTACCTCGTCCATCACCGAAACGGAAGCGGAGAAACTTTTTGCTATTCTGCGGAAACTAAAAGGCATGGGAATAGCGGTTATTTATATCAGCCATAAACTTGAGGAACTGTTTGCCCTGACGGATCTTATTACTATACTGCGGGACGGCCATGTAATCAAAGCTGAAAAACCGGAAAATTTAACCCGGGACGATTTGATACGGCTCATGGTAGGCCGGGAGATAAATGATATTTTCCCGTCCAAGAACGCCGATTTTGGTGAAATTGTATTAGAAGCCGAAGGCCTTACCCGCAGGGGCCAATTCGAGAATGTGTCATTTACCCTGCGGAAGGGGGAAATTCTCGGTTTTGCCGGTTTGGTGGGCGCAGGGCGCACCGAAACGGTCATGGCTCTCTTTGGTCACACCAAACTGGATTCCGGCACAATCAGGGTCTGCGGTAAAACCGTGGAATTGAAGAGTCCTAGCCATGCGGTGAAAAATCAAATCGCCCTGGTTCCGGAAGACAGGAAGCTTTACGGTCTTAATCTGCTCGCCAAAGTGTCGGACAATACTGAAATGGTAGTAGAGAAGCGTAACAGCCGCCTGGGGTTTGTGAATGCCCTTCTCAAAAGACAAAATGCCGAAACGATGAAAAAGAACTTGAACATCAGATGTCAGGGGATTAGCCAGCCGGTACGTTATTTAAGCGGCGGCAACCAGCAGAAGATCGTGGTGGCAAAATGGCTCTTGTCGGACCCGGATATCATTATTCTGGATGAACCAACCCGGGGTATTGATGTGGGTGCGAAAATAGAAATATACAAAATAATACAAAAACTTGCAGTTGATGGAAAAGCTGTTGTTGTTATTTCTTCGGAGTTGAACGAGATTATCGGCCTTTGTAACCGGGTGGTGGTGATGTACGAAGGCCGGGTAAGCGGTGAACTTGAGGGAAAGAACATCGAACAGGAAGCAATTATGAATTACGCCCACCAAACAATTTAAGAGGTATAGGAGGTATATTGTATGGCTAACATAAGGTATGCTGCGGTGGAACGATTTATACGTATAACCGCTATTGTATGGGTCCTTTTCCTTTTAATTATTGTCATGACTTTTTTTTCGCCCATGTTTATATCGCCAAGTAATCTTCTCTTGGTGGTAAAACAGAGTACTATTACCGGTATTCTCGGCATTGGCATGACCATTGTGATCATCACCGGGGGCATAGACCTTTCGGTGGGCTCCCTTGTGGCGCTCAGCAGCGTCTGTTCCGCCATGTTTGGAGGTTTGGAAGCCCAGGGACTGCCCATTATCGTCGCCCTGCTGGTAGGTATTTTCACCGGACTAGTTTTCGGCGTTATCAACGGTTCGATAATCTCCTATCTTAATTTTCCGCCCTTTATTATGACCTTGGCAACTTCGATGATTGCCCGTGGAATTGCCAAAATACTATGCAGCGCTCAACCGGTATTGGGAATTTCCGTCGCCTTCCAGAATCTGGCCAACGGATTTTTCTTTGGTATTCCGAATTTGGCGTTATTCTTTGCCATTGTGTTTGCTCTGGGAACGGTACTGTTAAATAAAACCGTTTTGGGAAGCCGGTTTTTCGCCATAGGCGGCAATGAGATGGGCGCTCGTCTTTCCGGGGTAGATACGAAGCGGGTAAAACTTATCGCCTATACCTTCTGCGGAATCCTCGCCGGATTCTGCGGTGTGCTGATGACTTCCCGCATATCGTCGGGCAGTTCAATAACCGGCGAGGGTTATGAATTAAACGCCATTGCCGCCGCGGTAATCGGCGGTACCAGCATGTCCGGCGGTGTGGGTACCATTTGGGGTACCGTAGTGGGGGCTTTAATTATCGGGGTAATTCAGAATGGCCTTGATTTTATGAATGTATCCGCTTATTTCCAGAATATAATCAAAGGCTTAATTATTATTATCGCCGTGTTCATGGATCTGAACAGTAAAAGTAAAAAATCTTCGTGATGAATTCCATCAGCCTATCTTGAGATGGGCCGGAATATATTTTTTGGAGGAATGTCTATGAAAAAGATGACCCTTGTTCTTCTTTGCGTATTGGTGGTTGGGGCTTCCCTGCTTACCGGCTGCGGTGGCGGCGGTGATAAGGAAAAAGCCTCAATGGAAGTTGCGATTGTCCTTTCTCACAGAAACAACGAATGGGCTAACGCGCTGGCTGACACTCTGGATGCGGATGTAAGAGCCGCCGGGTATACCCCTCTCGAATATGTGGCGGATAATGACGCCCAAAAACAGATAGGCCAGGTTGAGCAGGCAATTCAGAGGAAAGTAGCCGGAATCATCCTGAATCCCTATGATTCTGCAGCGCTCGGTCCCGTGGTAACCGCCGCGAAAAACGCGGGTATACCGCTGATTTGCTGTCATGAGGGGGTAAATAATGAGGACGCTGTTTCCAGTATTATCCCCGACTTCGTGGACGGCGGCAGGGCGAAAATGGCCGAGGCCATGAAGGATATGCCTGACGGTGGTCCCATTGCCTTCATGTATGGTCCTCATGGTTCTCCCGCCCAGGCCCTTATTGCTTCGGGGTATCCCATAGCCCTGCAAGGCCAGGAAGATAAGTATCCGGTGATATTCACCGCTTACGGCGACTGGTCTGACGTATCCGCCCTGGACGCGGTATCAAGCTGGCTCTCATCGGGGAAGCAGATCGACGCCATCATCAGCGACAATGACGGTATGGCAATCGGGGTTCTCCAGGCCATAGAAGCCGCAGGCAAAACAGGGCAGATCAAGGTGTACGGCCTTGACGGCGCTCCCCGCGCTTTTCAGGCGATAAAAGAGGGGGCCATGATGGCTACCATCAATACCGATGTTCCCGCCGAATCGAAGAACAGTGTGGAACAATTGTTAAACGCGATCAACGGGCGGCCCGTTACAAAGAACATACTGCTGCCGATGGTTGTTGTTAACAAGGATAATGTGGATCAATACCTGAAATAGTCTAAGGGGGAGTTATGGCCTTTATCACGGATAAAAACAAAGCCCGGGAACTGATTTACGGCGCCGCCGAAAAGGGAGCCTGTACGGCTCTGTTCTGTACCGGTAGTTTTTGGAACACCGAAGCGATTCTGCGGGGGGCCCTCAATTTTGCGGATAAGCACGGATTGGCCTCCGTTCCGGTGATAACGGCCATGACAGCCAATTATTCCCACATGTCCCAGGCAAAACGGGTAAGCCGCTGCGGAGACGAAAAAATCGGCATAAAAGCGGTGATGGATTATTGCAGGCTCCTCTGTGACGGTCCCGGCGCCCCCTATGGCCGGGTCGATGTAATGCCCCATCTGGATCACGGGGACCCCAAAGCGGATCTTTGGGCTTTAACGGAGGGAAGCGCTTATTTTTCAAGCGTCATGTTTGACGCCCAAAACTACCCCTATGAGGAAAATTTAAAGATGACCCGGGACTATGTTAAGGCCTGGGGGGATAAGGTTTTGGTCGAGGGAATTTTTGAGGGCCTTTCTGTGGGGGATGGGGAAAAGGCCAGGCAGCAGGATGATTATACGGAAAAAGCCCTGCGTTTTGTAAAGGAAACGGGGGTGGATTTTCTCGTGGCCGATCTGGGTACGGAACAACAGTCCGCCGGTACGGAGGCAAAATACCTCAAAGACCGGGCCCTCAGCCTGACATCTGCCCTGGGGAAGCCTATGCTGGTACTCCACGGGGTATCGAGCCTCAAGGATGAGCAGATCAGGACCATTTGCGCCGACGGGGTTATCAGGGCCAATATGTGGACCAGGATAGTCCGGGAATCGGGACAATACGCGGCCCGGCGGCTAAATGAACGGAGGGATCGCATGGCCGCCAATGACTTTGAAGCCTGCGAAGCGGCGGCGTATATCAATGATAATATTGACAAGGCGGCGGAAATTATGGAGGGTATCATGGAGCAGCTGGGATACGCCCGGCTTGCCTGAATGAACGGAGCGCGGAATGGTTTTTTGCGGACTGGATGTGGGTACCACGGGGGTTAAGGCGGCGGCTTTTGATGAAAGGGGAAACGAACTGGGCGGCGCCTACAGGGCATATACGATCCAGGTCGCTCAGGACGGAACCCGCCTGCTGCGGGGACAGGAAATTTGGGATAAAACCAAGGAAGTCCTTGGGGAAGTTACCGCGAAAACTGGGGGTAAACTTAACGCGGTCTGTGCGGACTCCTTCGGCGAGGCCTTTATAGCCCTTGACGGGCGGGATGCTATCATCTGCGATCCCATGCTTTTTACGGACCGCTGGGGAGAAAAGGAATACTTTGAAGCGGAGCGGAAGACAAGTTCCGAAGAGATAGCCCGTATCTGCGGCCTCCCCCTCTCTCCCTCCTACAGCCTTTCAAAGATCTTATATCTGCAAAAAGAACGCCCCGGCATCTACGAAAAAACGAAAAAAATACTCCTCTTGCAGGACTTTATCAACTTCAAGCTCTGCGGGCAGGCAGCGGTGGATTATGCCTCCGCCTCGAGGAGCATGTTTTTTGATGTCAGGCAATGTGTCTGGAGCGGCGAATTGATCGCTCAATTCGGCCTTGACAGGGGGCACTATTCGGACCCCGTACCTATGGGTACGCTGCTGGGGACCCTGCGCAAGGACCTGGCCGGGGAATTAGGGGTCGGTGAAAACGTAAAGGTCGTTGTGGGGGGCCATGATCAGCCGGTAAACGCCATAGGCGCGGGGCTCAGAAAGGGTTATGCGGTAAATTCCATGGGGACTTCCGAGTGTATCACCCCCATAACCGGCGCCATGCTTCCGGCGAATTTTATTGCCCAAAAGGGCATTCCCTCGGAGCCATTTCTGGAAAAAGGTGAATTCTGCTGTCTGGCCTATAATCAAACATCGGGCCTTTTGGTGCAATGGTTTCTTAGCGCCTTTGCCAACGGTAAAGAGCTGCCCTATGCGCTCTTTGATAGCCATGTTCCCCCAAATCCGACACGAATAATGGTACAGCCCTATCTTATGGGCAGCGGGACCCCCTATATGGACAGCGGGGCCCGGCTTGCCATAACCGGCGTTGATTACGGTGTTACCAAATTCGATATGTACCGGGCCCTTTTGGAAGGGCTTTGTCTGGATCAGGAACTCAATATTTCGGTACTCCGGGAACAGCGGGTTGCCGTGGATCACCTGATCGCGGCCGGGGGGGGCAGTAAAAGTCGGGCATGGCTTGAGATCAAGGCGGACATTTTACAGATCCCGGTGAGCGTCCTGCGGGTAAAGGAAGCGGGCGCCTTGGGCTGCGCGATCCTCTCGGCGGCGGCGGCCGACGTTTACCGCAATGCGGAAGAAGCGGCCCTTAATATGTCCCATATCAGGGAGACGATCCGGCCAAACCCCAAGCACCGGGAATTTTACCGGGAAAAATTCGAGCTGTACCGCAGGCTGCATGACCATGTAAAAGAGGAAAGCGCCTTTGCGGTAAAGGCCGGTACGGCGGGGTCCCCGGCTTAGCTTTTTACTTCGCCGAAGCGGCCGTCCCGGTAAGCGCCGATATACTCCATGCACATCTCGTCCCTGCCCAGGAGGGCTTCGGCGGCGTAGATAAGGCCCAGCATATCGTGGTTAAGGGGATCGATAATCGCGCTGTCCATCCCGGCGCCCATGCAGAGGATGATAAAACCCCGGTTGATAAATTTACGCAGGGGCAGGTTGAAGGAGATATTGCTTGCCCCGCCGGTTACGTGGATGTCCGGGCAGCGTTCCTTTACCGTTTTTATCGTCGTGATAATCTTGGCGATCCCGTCCTCCGAGGCGCAGAGCATCTCCACCACCGGATCGACATGGAGCCGGGAGGGGGTTATCTTATAACTTTCGGCCTTCTTAATGATCGCGTCAAAAACTTCCAGCCTTTTTTCCGCTGATTTGGGAATCCCCGTCTCGTCGCATAACAGGGTAACGCACTGCCATCCCGTACCGGCGATGACGGGGAATACCTCCTCAATCTTGTCTCCCTCCAGGGATACGGAATTGATAAGCCCCGGTTTCTTACACAGATCCATGGCACGGGCGAAAACCCTGGCGTTGGGGCTGTCGATGGAAATGGGGGTATCCGTTACCTCCTGCACCAGGCCGATAAGCCACTTGAGGGTTTCCGCCTCCGCGTCGGGCGATACGGAGGCGCACACGTCGATAAAATCCGCCCCCGCTTCGGCCTGCCGTTTCGCCAGATCCCTGATATGATCCTCGTTCTTTTCCGCTATCGCCTTTGCCATTGAAGGGATAGAACCGTTAATTTTTTCCCCGATGATTATCATACTGTACCTCGTTTGTGATTCCTGTTTTGTTAGGCATATCCCTAATCGGATCTTCTGTCAATGATAAAGCGGGTAGTAGTTTGCTCACTTTCCGTAAACCCTTGCGATCTTGCTTGCACGAAGGCGGAGCGGGGGGGTATATTCATAAAAACGGCCGGTCCTTTTACCGATCGGGACCCCCGGGAGAGAGCAAATCGTGAAAACCTTGGAAAATTTTACCACCATTGAGCAGATGGAGGCGGATACCGCCAAACTTAAGGAAAACGCCTGCGCCGTCTGCGCGGAAACCTGGGAGGATCGCAGCAAAAACCAGACGCCCCACTGTAAATTCGGCGAAGACGGGGTCTGTTGTAAAAACTGTTCCATGGGGCCCTGCCGCATCACCCCCAAGGGCCAGCGGGGTATCTGCGGGGCCGACGCCCACGCCATCGCGGGACGGAACTACCTCAGGACCATCGCGGCGGGCACCTCCGCCCACTCGGATCATACCCGGGAGATCCTTCACGTTTTAGCCTCCGCAAGCCGGGAGGGGAACTATCATATACGGGATGAACAAAAACTCATGGACCTCGCCGGGGAATGGGAGGTCCAAACCGAGGGCCGGGATATCTACGATATCGCCCATGACGTGGCCGAGATCGGCCTTATGGAATTCGGGAAGAGTTCCGGAAAGCAGCGTTTTATCAAGCGGGCCACCGATGAACGGCAGCAATGCTGGCGGGAACAGGGGATAGAGCCCCGGGCCATAGACCGGGAAGTGGTGACGGCCCTGCACATGACCCACATGGGGAATACCGCCGACGCCGAGGTCCTGGTGCGCCAGGGCCTGCGGACCAGTATCGCCAACGGCTGGGGGGGCTCCATGATGGGCACGGAGATCTCGGACATCCTCTTCGGGACCCCCACGGTGCGGTTCACCGAGGGGAATCTGGGGGTGCTGGAAAAGGATATGGTGAACATCGTGGTCCACGGCCACGACCCGGCCTTCTCCGAAATGGTGGTAACCGCGGCGGAGGTAAAAGAGCTGGTGGATTACGCCAAAGGCAAGGGGATCAAGGGGATCAACATCGTCGGGCTCTGCTGTACCGCCAACGAGATTGCCATGCGCCATGGAGTCAGGATGGCGGGGAATTTCCTCCAGCAGGAAAACGCGGTCCTCACCGGGGCGGTGGAGATGATGTGCGTGGATATCCAGTGTATCTTCCCCGCCCTGGCCCCCTTAAGCGAATGTTTCCACACCAAGTTTGTTACCAGTTCCCCCATCGCCCGTATCCCCGGTTC
>JAISRD010000091.1 GCA_031273835.1 Treponema sp.
CCTACGCCGGGGCGGGGGAAGAATTAAGGGGGATCTACCGCCGCTTTAAGGATTCCCCCGGAGGGCTTGGGGAACCGACCTTCTTTGAGCTTATGACGCTGTACTTCTTTCTCTGCGCCCGGAGGGAACGCTGGGACGTGATGGTGGTGGAAACGGGCCTGGGGGGAAGGCTCGACGCCACCAACATAGTCGATCCCCTGGTTTCGCTCATCAGCCTCATTGAGCTGGAACATACCGAATACCTGGGGGCCACTATCGAAGAGGTGGCGGCGGAAAAGGCCGGTATCATCACGGAGGGCAGGCCCGTCATCATCGCGGCCCAGGAACCCGCCGTCCTCGCGGTACTGCGGAAGAGGGCCGGGGAAAAAGCCGCCCCCCTCTACTACCTTCCCGAGGAAGTGGAGATCCTCAACACAAAGGTCGACAGGGGGGGGACTTCTTTTCTGCTAAGGGAACCGGGGGAAGCGCCGGGAAGCCCGGGGAAGCGCCGGGAAAACCAGGGGAAATTTTTGCCCCCCCCGGCGGAAAACCCCGATGGGGGCCTTCCCTGCCGGGTCCCCATGCCGGGGGCGGTACAGGGGCGGAACGCCGCCCTGGCAGCGGCGGCGGCCCGCCTTGCCTTTCCCGAAACGGACGGGGACGCCATAAGGAGGGGGCTGGAACGGACGGCCCTCCCCGCCCGCTTTGAGCGCCTCAGGTGCCCGGTCCCCTTTATCGTGGACGGCGCCCACACCCCGGCAAGCGTTTCCCTCTGCGTCGAAAGCTTCCGGGCCCTCTACGGCGGGGGGGGGATACTCCTCTTCGGATGCGCCGCCGGAAAGGACGAGGCCGCCATGTCGGAACTGCTGGTTCCCCATTTTAAGGTAATCCTCATCACCGGTACCGGAAGCTTCCGGGCAAGCAGCCCCGAAAGGGCCTACGGGGCCTTCCTCAAAGCCGCCGGGTCCTCCGGGGGGCCGTCAATTAAGCTGATAAGGGAAACCGGCCCGGCCATAGCCCGGGCCCTGGAACTTGCCGCAGCGAAACAACTCCCCGTCCTGGGGACCGGCTCCTTTTACCTCGCCGCGGAGATACGGGATCGCCTGGGGTCCGCTCCCCCACCCGCTATCCCCTGAAATCAAAGACCCGTGATGAATGTTCCGGGGGGCGGGGCAGGGTTGTGCCGTAACCGGATCGTGATAAGGGTATTCCCCTATCCGCTCCGCGGATTATATCCGTATAACCACGGTTTTTCCCGTATCGGGGTCGGTGAACCTAAGCCCCCGGGAACGGAGGGCGGGAAAATCTCCGCCGCCGGCGCCTCCGTAGAGGCCGTCGTTGAGCAGGGGCCAGCCTATCCAGGCCAGATGGCAGCGTATCTGGTGGCGGAAACCCCTGGTAATCGTTGCCGTAAAACGGGACCCTTCTCCCTGGCCCTTCATGGTCAGGACGGTGCGGTAAACGCGCTTCCCCGGAGCCCCGGCGGGAAGGGGCCTTACCGCCCTCCTTCCCGGGCCGTAGTGCCGGAAAGCGCCGGTTACCTCAAAACTTTCTCCGGGTGGGGGGATTTCACCCCCCCAGGGGGGAAAACCGGGAAGGGGCTTTTCCCGCCTTCCCGCCGAAAAAGCCTCGTACTCCTTTACAAAGCCGTCCCTTTCCTGTTCCGAGGCAAGCGCCTCCAGGGCGGCCTGGTTTCTCGCGATAAGCGCCAGGCCGGAGGTTCCATAGTCAAGCCGGTGCAGCAGGCCCCCCTCGAGGGCTTTTCTCCCCCTTACCCGGAGTATTCCGGGGAAGCGGGAAGCGGCCCATTCAAGCAGGGTCCCCCCCTCCCCCGTGCGCAGCGGGGCGCTGTGCATCCCCGGGGGCTTGTAAACGGCGAGATAGGAGGGGGCTTCCCTGATTATCCGGGGCCGTTCAAACACCGGATGATCCCCTTCATGCGCTCAGGCAGGGGCGCGGTAAAGCGGCGGGGAAAGTCCTCGCCGGGCAGGGTTATCGAAAGGCTCAGGGAGTGCAGCATAAGGGTCGCCCCCGGAAAGCGGCCGTCCCGGCTTCCGTAGAGGGGGTCCCCCAATATGGGGGTCCCGATACTTTTCAGGTGAACCCTGATCTGGTGGGTCCTTCCCGTCCTGGGTCTTACCAGCAAAAGGGAATAGGCGTCCCAGCTTTTTATTACCCGGTAGAAGCTCAGGGAATTCCTCCCCTTAGGCTCCGGGAAACCCGGCAGCAGCGGTGAGGAACTGAACTTCTTCCTGTCCCTGGGGTCCCGGAAGATCAGGCCGCCGATCTTTCCCCGGGTTTCGGCGGGCCTTCCCTTGACTAAGGCGGCGTAGCGTTTCCCTATGGTCCTTTCCTTAAACTGGTTCGATAGAAAAGCCAGGGCCTCATCGTCATAGGCGGCTATGATCACCCCCGAAGTATCCTTGTCAAGGCGGTGGACTATGCCGGTCCGCTGTCCGTATACGCCGTCCTCTCCGGGGCGCAGCAGAGTCCGCCTAAAGAGGAGGGCGTTGGCCAGGGTGCCCCGGCGGTTTCCCGCTCCGGGATGGACCACCATGCCCTGCTTCTTATTAACCACCACAACCCGATTATCCTCGTAGAGCAGGTCCAGGGGTATATCTTCCGCTTCTATAGTTTCTTCCCCCTGGGGCAGCCAGGAGAGTTCCAGCATATCCCCGGTTTTTACCAGGCGGGAGGGTTTTACATCCCTTCCGTTTACCCTTATTTTGACCAGCCGGTTCTTCATCTGGGAGCGGCTCAGCAATTTTAAATTTTCCGAAGCATAGCGGTCCAGCCGTATGCCCCCCTCCCCTTCCGCCACCGGCCCGGTATAGGATTCGGCTTCCATTATTCCGTTTTTACCGGGGAATTCCGTTTTCCCCCCCGATGCCGTTTGATACGCATGATAATGTGATCGGTAAGGGCCAGCGTCAGGGAGGCTGAAACGGCGATGGTGAACATGGCCTTGAGCTCATTATCGGTCATGGCCGCCGCCCCGGCGCCTTTAAGGGGCCAGGGCATATACGCCCCGTCCCAGTTGTGGGTTCCGGCCCGGTAGAGGTCCACAAAAAAGGAACTGAAAAAGATCGTAAAGGGTATGGTCCCGAAGGCGACAATCTCGGCCCTCCTTAGATCCTTAACCCAGAGGGGAAGTTCCTTAGGCGCGCTTTCCGCGGCGCCCCCCGGTTCCTCCGCGAGGGTAACGACGCTGAAATCGGGGATAAGAAACAGTTCCGAAAGGGCCCGGCCCTTTTCCCCCTGGCCGTAAAGGGCCGTGAGGGTACAGAACAACAGGGCCGGAAACAGGAACCCCCTGATCATGTATGAAAGGCCTCCTGCCCGTATCCCCGTTCTCCAAAAATCGCGGTCCCCACCCGGACCAGGGTTGAACCCTCTTCAACGGCAATCTCAAAATCGTTGGACATGCCCATGGAAAGACAGGAGAGATCCGTTCCGGGGAAACGGGAAGCGAGGGTATCCCTGGCGGCGGCCAGCCGCCTGAAGGATCTCCGTACCGGCCCTTCCTCGTC
>JAISRD010000121.1 GCA_031273835.1 Treponema sp.
TATAATCCCTATTCGGCCAAACCGATCCCTTCCCCGTGAATTACCCCGCAAGGTGAAATTCCACCATAATCATAAATCAAATTGTTAAGTGGAGGAGGGCCTTAACTTGTTGACATTGCATATTTTTGTATTCCATCCCTACTTCTTTGACTTATTCGACCTTGCGGTTCCACATCTTCCTCCTCTTTTTTAGTGTCTTTCGTGTTTTTGGTGGTTAATATTATTCTTTTGCCCATGGAGCCCGCGGCGGCCCCTGAGGGCCCTAAACCTTTACCAGCAGCTTATAGGCGTCGGCAGTTGTCTCCGCTGCGAGCAGGGTGCCGCGGAGTTCCTTGTTTTTAAGCCGGGCGCTGAAAAACGACAGGGTTTGCAGATAATACGCGTGCTGATTGTAGGCGGCGGCGATCATGAAGACCAGCCTTACCGGTTCGTCGTCCAGGGGCTGAAAATCAACGATGTCGGTCCTGCTTATCCCCACCGAGACGACCAGATCCGTAACGGAAGCCAGCCGTACATGGGGGATCGCGATACCCCTGCCTATGGCGGTGCTCATCAAATCTTCCCGCCTTAAAATCTCGTCGGCCAGTTCCTGGCGGTTCTTTATCTGGGGGGCCGTGGCAAGGTTCTCCGCCAGGCAGAGCAGGACCTCCCGCTTGGTGGGGTAATCGATAAACAGCACCCTGTCGGGGGACATGATCGCCTCCACCTGGACGGAATTGACGTGGACATTCATCCGGTGGGCCGAGAGCCTGCTGCTGACCCATTCCTCAATCTCCGCCTTTTTGAAGCGCCAAACCGTACCTATCTTTCCCGAGGGGATCTCCCCCTTCTGGGCCCAGTCGTAGACGGTCCGTTCCGATACCCGCAGGTATTTGGCGACTTCCTCAATAGTTAGTATTTCATCTTCGTTCATATACTATTAGTATACGAAAAACAACGGGATACGTCAAATAATGCGGATAAGCGCTTCCAATGCGGAAAACTACAGGCTTTTCTTGAGATCCTGCAGAGAATCGTAGGGGTAGAGTTCCCCCAGGGTAACGTCCACCTGATCCTTTCCGGCGCCCTTAAAGCGTACCGGGGCGGCGCTTTCCATAAACTCGCTCAATACCTGGCGGCAGGCCCCGCAGGGTCCCACAGGAACCGGGGAATCCGGGGTTGCAATGGCCAGGGCGGTAAAGGATCTTTCCCCCCTGCCGACCCCCTGAACCACGGCGCTGCGTTCCGCGCAGATCGAAAGCCCGAAGGAGCGGTTCTCCACATTACATCCCGAATAAACCACGCCGCTCTTTCCCAGCAGGGCCGCCCCCACCCGGAAATGGGAATAGGGAGCATAGGCGGCTTCGGCGGCGGCCCGGGCGGCGTTGAACAATTCATCCATGTCCATAACAAACTCCTTGTTGACTATCCTTTTCATGCTTTTTATAGTATACTACATGAAAACGCAATCCTTAAGGAAATAAGGCAAAAGAGTGGCGCAGGATAAGATTTATATTACTATTATCGCAATTCTGATCCTTACCGGCTATATACTTTTCGCCGCCCAGCCCATACCGCGGGAAACTATTTTAACCGGCAATTGGCTTAAGCTCCTTGAGTCAAGATACGCGGAGGAAGAAGGGGAGGTTCCGGCGGGAACGGGGGGGTATATACTGCCCTTTACCCTGGGGAATCATTTCGGTTACGCCGACAGTTCCGGGAATCTCCTTTTTAATAAGACAAGGGAAAGGAACGTTTCCCTTTCTACGGAGCACTGGGTGGAGTACGATCCCGACCCTGATCGGCTCGAGATCCGCAGTCCCTTAAACGACGAAGTTCTGGTTGTCGAAAATCCCGGGGGCTATCCCCTGTTTATGGACGGACGTATCTTCCTTATCGGTAAGGATCAGACTTCGCTGACGGAACTTGACGCTGCGGGAACGGTCCTGTGGCGATTCGACTTTGAGGCTCCCCTGACCTGCGTCGACGCCGCCGGGGGTTATGTCGCCGCGGGGACCCTGGACGGGGTGGTGGATCTGCTCGATTCCGGGGGTGTCCGTATCTTTCCCTCCTACGCTCCGGGGGCCTCCCGCATTCCGGTAATCCTGGGCTGCGTTGTTTCCTCCGACGGTTCCAAGCTGGCGATAATTTCCGGCGTCGATAAACAGCGTTTCCTCTTTCTTGAACGTTACGGGATAAACGACTACCGGGTTACCCACCATGAATACCTTACGGGGGGCGACGGATTCAGAAGGGAGGTCTTTCTCCGCTTTATTGATAACGACTCAATGGTGGTGTTTGAACGGGAAGAGGGACTGGGGGTCTTCGACATAAAAAGCGGCGCCACCCTTACCCTCCCGCTGGAGGGCAGGCTGGAAGCCGTGGACGATTCCGGCGAAGGGGGTATCCTTTTCTTTATCACCGCGGAAAAGGGGGCCGGGCGGAGAAGGCTCATAGCCATAAAGTTCCCCAGCCTTATACTGATCAACGCCCCGTTCAAAAGCGGCGTTTCCTTCCTGGCCCGCCGGGGGGAGGAACTTTTCATAGGCGGCGGAATGACCCTGGCTTCCTTTAAGCTGGACAAGAGATAAGTATGAAGATCGTTTTATCCCCCAGGATAGGGGCCTTCCTCTGGATGGTTCCGGCGGCTTTCGCGGCCTTCGCCCTGGACTGGCCCTCAAAAGAGGCGGTCCTGGTGGGCAACTTCGGCAGTAATGACCGGGGAAATCCCGCGGTGGGGGCTTCCTTTGAGTCGGATGCCCCGATTTTTCCGGCCGACGTGGGGGAGCTTATTTTCTTCCGGGACCTCTCCAACAAGGCTTCCCGCTTTCCGTCCCCCCTGGGTTCATGGACGGCCCTGGACCACGGGGACGGGCTTACCGGCATTTACGGGCGTTACGAGGAGCGGGAGGATGAGCTTCCCACCATTGTGGAAAAGGAAACCACCCTCGCCCTGCCGGGCATATCGGGCTGGACCAGGCGGAGGGGTTTTTTCTTTTCCCTCTTTGACCGCAAGGAACGGTGCTGGATAAATCCATCCCTGCTTATCTCCCCCTGGGAGGACGACAGGCCTCCGGTCATACGCCATGTGGAACTTCGGGATGAGGCGGGAACGGCCTACAATCCGGGGCAGAGCCGGAACATACCCCAGGGCCTGTACTCCCTCTACGTGGACGCGGCGGACACCGTTACCGGTTCGGGGGAAAGCCTGGCCCCCAACCGCATTACCTGTTCCATAAACGGGACGGAAATGGGGGAACTGAAATTTGAAACCCTGATCTCCAAAGACAGAAAGCGCATGGTGAACCGCAACGGGCCTGTTCCCGCCGCCGAGGTTTACGGGTCCTATCCTTTTTTCAATTTAGGGGAAATCCAGTTAACCCGGGGTCAGGCGGTACTGGTTATTGAGGCCGAAGATATAGAACAAAACAGCCAGGCCGTTACCTACCGGCTTACCGTTGATTGATAAAACCGTTAAAACCTGGTCCACACCCGCCGTCCGGGAAGAGGGGCGCATTATACCCTGTACCCTCTGCGGGGGTCTTGAATTCAAGCGGCATTTAAGCTGCCGGGAGGAAAAGGTCCCCTTTTTTTACGTACGCTGTAAAAAATGCGGCCTGGTTCAGATCAACCCCCAGCCCGGCCCCGACTTAACGGCCGCCCGGTATGACGGGAACTACGGGGGGGACTACCTTGCCTATGAGCTCGCCAACGAAAAATCTTTTTTACGGCTTCAGGAATTGGCCCTCCGGGACGCCGGTTTTTTTGATTCGGAAAAAGAAAAGGGCAGGGTTCTGGATATAGGCTGCGCCGCGGGCGCCCTGCTGGAAACCCTTTCCGCCCGGGGCTGGGAAGCCGCCGGGGTGGAAATCTCAAGCCCCCAGGCCGCGTATTGCCGCAAACGGGGCCTTAGAGTATTTGACAAGCCCCTGGAAGAAAATCACCTTCCCCCCGAAAGCTTCGATGTGGTCCTCGCGTCTCATCTGATAGAACACCTCAACGATCCGGGAAGATTCGCGGCGGAGGTCTTTTTGATCCTGAAAAAGGGGGGGGCCTTTTACGTGACCACCCCGAATATTCAGGGCTTCCAGGCCCGTATCTTCGGGAACCGCTGGCGCTCGGCGATTTTTGATCATCTCTACCTTTTTTCCGTAAAGACCCTTACCGGACTGCTTGAAAACGCGGGGTTCCTCATCGAAAAAAAGGCGCTCTGGGGGGGCCTTGCCGCGGGGACGGCCCCCGCTCCGGTAAAGTCCCTCTTCGACAGGGCGGCAAAACGCTTCGGCTTCGGGGACGTAATGATACTCCGCGCCCGCCG
>JAISRD010000144.1 GCA_031273835.1 Treponema sp.
CGTTGTGGTTTTTTTTAACTTTTGCAAATCATCTTACAATTAATCCGGGCGTAATAATTGGTTATTTACCGGCCCGTTTTTTTGCCCGATATTCTACCCCCCCCCCCCCCCCCCCCCGATAGGTTTACTAGGATATAAATCGTTTTCAATTTTACAGCAATTTGTCCTCATAGTTTTATTGGGATATAAAACGTTCCAATTTTACAGAGTTTTCCCATCTCTAATTCCCGTAATTGAGGCCCTTCGGCGAAATATACGCACAACGAATCTTGTGGGGGAGCCATTGTGAATGTAAGAGAAAAAATAACAAAAGAGATTAAAACCAGAAAAGGGATTTTACATTGTAAGCCTGCCTGGGTGCACCGGACTTTTTTACCCCCCGGCAGACGCCTAAAGCTCGATCCTCTGGATCTGTATAATGGTTTTGGAAAACATGGCGGGGTCTGTGAACGTTGGATGGCTTCCTGCGGTATGGCCGATAACGGCGCCGTTACGCGGGAAAACGAAGGCCTAACCTTTCTCGTTCTGGAGGATGGCAGTTTTCTGACTTTGCGGGATGCCGTCAAGGAAGCGGGGGATCTGATACTTGGGGACGGCGTCATGAAAAAATTTGGCGGCCTCAGGTCTTTTTGTAAGCTTTATGATTATAAGGCGCCGATCCACTTCCATGTTCACCTGATTGAATCCCAGGCCCAGCTGATGGGGGCCCATTCTAAGCCGGAGGCGTATTATTTTCCCAAACAGCTTAATTCCATTGCCTACGATGGGGATTTTACCTTTTTCGGTTTTGAGCCGGGGACTAAAAAGTCGGATATTGCCAAGTGTCTTGAGAACTGGGGCGCTTTAGGGGGAGATAATGGTATTCTTGATTATTCCCGGGCCTATAAACTTAAACTGGGAACCAGCTGGAATATCCCCGCGGGGATACTTCACGCTCCGGGATCCCTTGTTACCTATGAACCCCAGCGGGTAAGCGACTGTTCCGCCTTCTTCCAGTCCATTATGCGGGAATACTTTGTGTCCAGGGATCTTCTAATCCAGGTATATCCTCAGGACAAACGGGAAGATATGTCCTACATCGTTGATTCCCTTGACTGGGAAGCGAATGTGGACCCCAACTTTAAGGCAAACCATTACCACGAACCGGTTCCCGCCGGAAACCCTGATACGACCAGGTCTCAGGGGTATTTGGAAAACTGGATTGTGTACGGTTCGGAGGATTTTTCCGCCAAGGAACTGACAATACTGCCCGGTAAAACCGTAACTATTAAAGACGGCGCGGCCTATGGGTTTATCATGATGGAAGGATACGGAACTATAAACGGCCAGCCCATCGAGACTCCGTCCATGATTGGGTACAACGATATTACCGCGGACGAAATGTATGTCTGTGTTGATGCTGCTGTAAAAGGGGTGGAAATCACAAACCTGAGCAAATACGGTCCTATTGTGATGCTTAAACACTTTGGCCCCGATAATCCCGATGCGGAAAAGTTTATAAAATGAGGTCCCGTTAAATGGCAGAACTTCTTCTTAGAATGGAAGGCATCAGCAAAACCTTTCCCGGCACCAAGGCTCTGGACGACGTTACCCTGACCCTGAAGGCCGGAGAAATTCTGGCTTTGGTAGGGGAAAACGGCGCCGGAAAATCAACGCTGATGAACATCCTTGGCGGAACCCAGAAGGCCGACGGGGGGAAGATAATAATAAAAGGCAGGGAGATGGGAGTGTATAGTTCCGCCGGCGCCAGGGACGCGGGGATCGGGTTTGTTCACCAGGAGTTGTTTAACTGCCGGCATCTTACGGTCGCCGAAAATGTTTTTATGGGCAGGCTGGACAGGTATACCACTAGATTCGGCTTTACCGATTACCCCCGGATAAATGACGAAACAAAAAAGTATCTTAAGATGTTTGCGTCAAAGATCGAACCTGCCCAAAAAATTCGGGAGCTAAAAATTGCCGGGCAGCAAGTGGTAGAAATTATCAAATCAATTTCGATTAATTGTGAAATTCTTATCTTTGATGAACCGACTTCTTCCCTGACTGATACAGAGACGGCTTATTTGTTTGAAATTATCAGGCATTTAAAGGCGAATGGGATAGGCATTATTTATATAAGCCACCGGATGGAGGAGGTTTTTGCCCTCTCGGATCGTATTGTTGTCTTACGGGACGGCCGCCTGATCGACACCTTAACAACTGCCGAAAGTACTCCCAATACGGTGGTCGGTAAAATGGTGGGCCGTAATATTTCTGATTTTTATCCCCAAAAAAGTTCCGGAATTGGAGAAAACATCCTTGAAGTGGAGGGGCTTACCGTCCAGGGCCTGTGCAGGGATTTGAATTTTACCCTCCGTCGGGGAGAAATATTGGGACTGGCGGGCTTGGTAGGAGCCGGTCGAACGGAAGTCATCTGCGGTCTTTGCGGTCTCATAAAAAGTGAAACAAAACGGGTTGCCATTAACGGGCAGACGGTGACAATCAAAAATTATTCCGATGCTATAAAAAATGGATTGGTGTATTTAAGCGAAGACCGAAAGCTGCTTGGACTTTTTCTAAAAATGATGGTAAAACAGAATATTTCCGCCACAAACCTAAAAAGCATCCGAAAACAGATTTTCCTTAACGTCGGCAAGGAAAGTAAAATTGCGGAAAATTATGTAAGCAAGCTCAATATTAAACTGCACACGGTTGATCAGCGGGTAAACGCTCTTTCCGGGGGAAATCAGCAGAAGATTATGGTGGCCAAGTGGCTTAATACTAATCCGCGGGTTTTTATTTTGGATGAACCAACCAGGGGTATTGATATAGGCGCCAAGACGGAGATACATAATATGCTTCGGGATCTGTGTAACAATGATACGGGCATCATTATTATTTCCTCCGAACTGCCTGAGATTATCGGCATGTGCGACAGGGTAATGGTAATGCACGAAAACAAGATTATGGGTGAAATTGAAGGCGGGGAGATTAACGAGGAAGCGATTATGAAACTCGCAACCGCCGTTTGAATATACGCGGGAAAGGAATGGACCATGGGACAGAAACAGCAGGACGGTAAAAGAAGTATACTACGGACAATTTCAGAATTCAGAGAAATTAATCTTATTGTAATTATCTTGGTTTTAGGGGTGATCCTTTCTTTTGCTTCTCCGGCTTTCCTGACGGCCCTTAATCTTAGGTCCGTGGGGATTGGTTTTGCCACTAACTGTATCGTGGTTATCGGTATGGCCATGGTGATCATCTGCGGGGGGATAGATCTTTCCGTGGGGTCCGTACTTTGTCTTTCCTGTGCCCTGTCGGGTTCTTTGTTTTATAATGGGATGCCCATGCCGTGGGCCAGCGCCGCCGGAATTGCCGCCAGTATACTTTGCGGCGTATTTTGTGGTTTTCTTATCTCCTATCATAATATGCCCCCCTTTATTGTTACCATGGCCATGATGAGTATTGCCCGGGGGGTTGCCTATATTCTTACTACAGGAACATCTATTTCCCTTATCAATAAACTTCCTCCGGGGTTTAAGTTTGTCGGTTCAGGCAGCATAGGTCCTATTCCTTTTATTGTTTTGATCTGTGCTGTTGTCGGTTTAATTGCGGATATACTATTCCGTAAACTGCCCCTGCTCAGACTGGTCTACTATGTGGGAAGCAACGAAAGGGCCGCAGCTTTTTCCGGCATAACGGTAAGAAAGGTCAAGTTGTATGTTTACATAATCAGCGCCCTGCTTGCGGGGCTGGCCGGTCAGTTGTTTTTATCCCGCTTCAGTTATGCAACGCCGGTGGCGGGGAATGGTCTTGAGCTGATTATGATTGCCGGCTGTGTTATCGGCGGGGTCAGCATGGAAGGGGGCGAAGGTACGGTTTTGGGTTCCATTCTTGGAATCGTTATGCTTTCCCTTATCAACAACGCTTTGATATTGCTTAACGTGTCGGTTTATTGGCAGCAGTTTGTTTCCGGGTGTATTTTGATCACCGCTGTTTGGCTGGATTTCTACCGGGTTCGGCGGGCTAACCGTAAACTCAATCAAGGATGATATATAAGGGGAGTACGCCTCATGCGTATTCCCTTTTATATAAATAAAGTTAGAGGAAATTGGAGGACGAGAATGAAGAGAATTAGTTTTGTTTTATTGGCAGTACTTGCGGGACTGCTGGTACTTGGATGTTCCGGGGGGAGTTCCACCGCCGTGGTTTCATCCGGCGGTGAAACGCCTTATAGGGGCGATCCAAGCGAGGTGTATTACATGAACGCCTTTTTGTCGGGCCATCCCTTCTGGGTCGGCTGCCGTTTAGGCGCCGAAGCTGCCGCCGCCCAATTGGGGGTTACCCTTAGGTATGGCGGAGAGCCGGAATATGATGTAAATAAGGCTGTGTCTGCGTTTGAACAGATCGTATCTACCGGTCCTAAGGGCGTTCTTTTAACCTGTATCAGCCCTGAACCCTTTATTGAACCAATTAACAATGCAATTGCCGCGGGTGTTCCGGTTATCACCTTTGATTCCGATTCTCCCGATTCAAAACGGCTTTCGTTTGTTTCTACCGACAACTCCTTTTTGGGTTCTTTCCTTTGTGATTTCATGGCCGAAAAGCTCATCCCCGCCGGGGGGGCTACCATCGGCGTAGTAGGCCGTCCCGATCAGTTAAATATCCGTCAGCGGATGGATGGTTTTGCCGCCCGCGCCGCAGCCCGGTATCCGAATTTTAAAGTATTGGATATTGTGGATAACAAGGGTGATATTCCCCTGGGGACTGCCAATGTTGTCGCCATGCTTCAAGCTAACAGCGATGTATCGGTAATCTTTGCGGCGGACGGCATTGCCGCTTCCTGCGCCGTTCAGGCCCTTGAAGAGACGGGGCGGAACGATATCAAGATCATGACGGTAGATTCAACTCAGGATATCCTTGATCTTATCAAGGCTGGAAAACTCTACGGTACCGTTGCCCAGAATACCTTTAACATGGGCTATTGGGCCATGATGCAGATGTACGCTTATGTTCACGGACTGGTTGATCCCTTTAACAATTGGGAAGTTGAAAGAACCAGCCCCATGCCTCCTTACATCAATTCCGGTGTTGACATTGTAACTGCGAATAACGCCGACGCCTTTGTGGTGCCCGCAAAGTAGTTCATGGTAATATAAGGGGCTGCCCGTGAAGTAACGGACAGCCCCTTATCCTTAAGCGAAATTTGTTAAAAATTCTTCGCTTCCTTGACAGCTTGAATTTGCCGGTTTATACTGCGCTCATGGTAATAATCTTCCCGCTTAAGCGGGGAGGGGAGGAGAGCATGAGAATTGAGAGAAAAAATCGCCTCCCTGCTTGAGGGTAGGGTTCATGAACAGGGGGTGGTTCCCGTTTCGTCGCTGGTTTTTAATGCGGAACTCCTGAAATACTGTGCGGCCAATGCCTGCGGCCATTATAATAAATCATGGACCTGCCCCCCGGCATCAGGCGCCCTGGAGGATCACCGGAAAAGGATACTTTCATATAAAAACGCCTTTGTTTTTACCACCAAGTACGATTTGGAAGATTCCTTTGACTACGAGGGAATGACGGCGGGCAAAGAAATGCACGCCGCCCTTACTCTGGAAATCAGGGAGAAGCTTGACGGCCAGGCCCTTGTTTACGGCGCCGGAAGCTGCCCCTGCTGTAAACTACAGGGCATCCCCGGAGACTGCGCTTTTCCTGACCCCTGCCGTTTTCCCGGAAAAACGATTTTCTCCATAGAGTCCGCCGGCATCAATGTTGTCGATTTGAGCGGCAGCGCGGGAATTAAATACAACAACGGGCCGAATACGGTAACCTATTTTTCAATGCTCCTGTTCGGCTGATTATGGGCTCTTCCCCTGTTATTTTCATCCGTATTCTTTGGGATCGGCCTTAAATCCGCAGCCTTTTCCTCAGTTTGCCGGCGCGGGAAAGGGCCGGGTCCCGCTTGAGGGCTTCCCGGTATACCGCCGCCGCCCCCCGCTCTTCTCCCTGGCTGAGGAGCAGCTCCGCAAGGGAACACAAAATACGGCCCTCTTCTTTGGGAGAAAAACCCAGGCCCAGCATCGCCTCAAGGCATTCCGCATAGCGTTCCCCGTCTACCGCGCTTTTAAGTTTCAGCCGTGCCGTTTCTTTAAGCAGCTTTTTTACTTCTATGACAAAGTGCTTAAAATAGGGTTTCCGCCGTTCTTCTTTCAGGATGCGGATCAGGAGCGTCACCGCCTCGTATACCACAGGGGCCGGGGTTTCGCCGAAATCCTTCTGTTCATCGGCGTACTTGATCAGATCCTCCGCGATGATAAAGGCGCAGTCCATCCAGTCTTCCCGGCCCAGGCAGCTTTCCAGGGGAAAATCCAGGCCCCCGCCCTTATGCCAGATCTCCAGGGCTTCCTCATCTTCCAGGTGGAGCAGATCGAAAAAGATCAGCTTTGCCTTACTTGCCGGATCGTTACCCTGTTCCTTGAGGAAGCTGCGGTAGTCAAAACCCCGCCCTATAAAGCGGGAATAGGCCCGGTCGTATTCATAACGGCGTTCCCCATCCTGGAGGACTTCATAGGCCGCCAGGAGCCTGCGCATGGCCTCTTCGGCGCGCTTTCCGGCAATATCGGGATGGAGGAGTTTTGCCTTTTCGCGGAAGGCCTTTTTGATTTCCTGGGATGACGCGCCTTGGTCAATCCCGAGAAGGGAATAGAAATTTTCCACCTTCGGCCGGCTCCAAAATCCGCCTCTATGCCTGTTTATAGAGCAGATCGACGGCGGGTTCCTTTACCAGCAGTACGGAACATTTGGCGTTTACCATAATTTCCCGGTGGGAATGGGTGATAATGTCCCGGGCGCTCCGGTCCTTTTCCCAACCCCCCAGAAGTATAAGATCGGTCTTGCGTTCATCGGCGGCGCTTAAAATTTCGGTGTACACCGCCCCCCGGCGCATTTCCCGGTCAATCTTAACCCCCTTGGCCCTTGCAAGCTCCTCCACAAAGGAAAGATAGCGCTCTCCGTTGGCTTCAAGGCTCTTTTCGTATTCCAGGCTTTCTTCCTGGATAAAGATTTTGCTCAACGTGAGCTGCCTGATGGTGGCCACGTCTACCACATACACCGCGGAAAGCCGGCAGCGGTACAGTTTTGCCAGCACAATGGCATACTTGGACGCCAGAATTGACGCGTCCGAACCGGAGACGGCTACTAAAACATTTGAAAACAAGCCCTTAATCATCCCTGCCGGTCCTTCTTTTAAGCAGTTTACTGGTAAAGAACGAATCCCTGTCCCGTTCTTCAAGGACTGCTTCTATATAGGTTTTGGTATCCCTGGCGGTGGGAATCACCATTTTTTCCAGCGCGTTAACCCGCCGCTGGGTCTTGCGGACCTCCCTGGCCAGACGCCAGGCTATGGTCCTTACCGCCGCCAATCCGGTGAGTATCTTTAACAACTCAAAGAATTCTAACACGGTTTCATCACATTCGGCAAATGAATTCGCAGGAGAATACTTCAATTCCACCCGGGGAAGCTTTACCTCCAGGCTTGGAAGGTTCATCCCCGCGCACATGACCCGTTTTTCCTCCAGTTCGAAGCGGTACCGTACCCCCCGTGAAAGCCGGTCCGCCCGCTCCCGGCCCGCCACAATGAGCATACGCTTCATCACCGGATAGGCCGTTTCAATCCGCGCGTCCAGGTCCTTTTCCAGCAGCTTTACCTGCTCCACCTTCCGCATCAGCTCCATGACAAGGATCTCCCGTTTTTGTTCCAGCAGATCGTAGCCTTCCATGGCGGTGGCAAGCCGTTCCTTAACCCGGAGAAGGTTATTTTTAGTGGGGGCGATCTGTTCCCGGGGCACCGGGGCCTCCTTTTTTCGGGGTTTTCAAGGCCTTTTTCAGCAAAAAAACCTGAAACCCGTAAGTCCTACAGGCCGTCAAGGTCCATACCATTAGTGTATAAAAAAAAGTACAATTTAACAATACCGGCGGGGGCAAAAAACAAGGGCCTGACAAAAAATTACCGGTTTAGAGCAAATTTGACGATTGCTAAGAGGCTTCAAGGAGGGTATACTTATCGACTATCAAGGAGTGATAAATATGGCGGATTATACCAAGCAGTTAAATGACATTTCCGAACTTCTGCAGAAAGGCAAGGCAAAGGATATTGCCCTTGCCGTTCAGCAGGCCCTGGACGACGGGGTTCCGGCCGGCGATATTCTGGAAAAGGCCCTTATTGCGGGGATGAGTATCATCGGAGGCAAATTCAAACGCGGCGAAGTATTTGTACCTGAGGTGCTTATCGCCGCCAGAGCCATGAACAAGGCTTCCGAGACGCTTAAGCCGGCGCTTATCGAAGCGGGGGTTACCCCGGTGGGGAAGGCCCTTATCTGTACCGTTAAGGGGGATCTCCACGATATCGGGAAAAACCTGGTCAAGATGATGCTGGAAGGCAGGGGTATTGAGGTAAACGATCTTGGGGTTGACTGCGACACCCAGAAGATTGTGGACGCGGTAAAGACCTCCGGGGCCGGCGTCCTGTGTCTTTCGGCGCTGCTTACCACGACGATGATGGCGCAAAAGGACGTTATTGACGCGTTAAAGAACGCGGGGATACGGGAAAGCGTTAAGGTGATGGTTGGGGGAGCCCCCGTTACCCAGGGTTTTGCGGATGAAATCGGTGCTGATGCGTACACCTCGGACGCCGCTTCCGCCGCGGAGGTCTGCCGGGCTTTCTATAATTAACGCCCCGGTTTTCCGTGACCCCCCTTGAGAGGCTCAACGCCCGGCTTGCGGGAAAGCCGGTGGATAAGATCCCCAATATGAATATCTTCATGGCGATTATCGCCAGGGAAGCCGGGGTAAGTTACCGTGAATACGTAAGCGATTACAGGAAACTCGTTGAGGGTAATCTTATCTGCGCGGAAAAGTACGGGGTGGATACGGTGAGCGTTATCTCGGACCCCATGCGGGAAGCGTCGGCCTTTGGGGCCCGGCTTGTTTTTCCGGAAAACGGCGTACCCTACGCGGAAGAGCCCCTTATAAGCGATGATTTTGATCTTTCCGTACTGCGGCGTTTTGATCCGGCGGAAAGCGGGCGGACCCTGGACAGGCTCAAGGGCTGCGAACTGCTCCGCGAAAAGGCGGGGAAGGATTATCCTGTTATCGGCTGGGTGGAAGGCTGCGTGGCCGAAGCGGCGGATCTGCGGGGGCTCAACGAGCTTATGGTGGACCTTGCCACCGGCGAAGCGTACCTGGATGATCTTTTCCCGCTTATCCATGAACAGCAGAAGCGTTTCGCCAAAGCCCAGTTGGACGCCGGGGCGGATTTTATCGGGGTGGGCAACGCCGCCGCCTCGCTTATCGGCCCGGAACTGTACCGGAAATACGGCCTCCCCTGGGACAGGGCGATTGTGGACTATGTTCACGCCAACGGAGGCCGGGTAAAACTCCATATCTGCGGAAATATAAGCCCCCTGCTGGAACTCCTTAAGGAAGTATCCCCGGATATACTGGACATTGACTGGATGGTGGATTTCCGAGGCGCGGCGGAAACCTTTGCCGGTACGGCCACCGCCGTTTCGGGAAACGCCGATCCCGTGGAGGTGTTCATGCGGGGAAGCCCCGAAACGGTGGAAGATCGGATCCTCCGCTGTATACAAGCCGGTACGGATACGACCCTTATCGCCGGGGGCTGCGAGATCCCCGCCGCCGCGCCGGAGGAAAACCTCTTCCTTATGGACAGACTCCTGTACCGTTAAAAGTACATATTCTCCGCGAAGATCTCCATAAACTCGGGGTCGGCGGCAAGTTCCACCGTTTCGCTCCGGGCGGCGATTTCCCCGCAGCGCCGCGTAAAGTCCCGATCCGTGAGGCTTTGCACCGCCCCGGTGAGGCTTAAGTTTCCGCAGACCGCGGTTTTGCCGGAGGCGAATTCCGGCGGAAGGAGCCCCGCGGTAACGGCGTTCTCCTTGTCGATAAAAAAGCCGAAGCCCCCGGCGATATAAACCGCCCCGAGTTCCCCGGCGTTAAGCCCCGCCCTCCGGCAGAGTATGGTGATGCCCGAAAGGACGGCGCTTTTCGCGAGCTGAAACTGACGCACGTCCCTGTTGATGATCGAAATGTCCCCGGCAATGGGAAAGCCCCTTTCCGCGTATTGGTCCGCCAGGGCGCCCGATTCATCTATGGCGTTGAGTTTTTTCATCACCGCCACGGCGTCGATAAGGGCCGCCCCGCAGATCCCCCTGGGGGGAAGCTTTCCCAGGGTGGAAATGACCAGTTCACCCCCCGGCGCGCCGCCCGCCGCATCGTCCTTCAGGCTGATTTTGTTGATCGCCCCCGGCAGGGCCCCCATGCCGCAGGAAATCTCCGCCCCCTCAAAACAGGGGCCCGCGGCGGTGGAACAGCAAAGCAGCCGCCCGGCCCTTCCCGGAAGCTCTCTTTGGAACAGGGCCATTTCTCCGTTGGTCCCTATGTCCACCAGGAAAGAGCTGCCCTCCCCGTTAAGGATATCAAGGGCGGCGAGGCCCGATACAATGTCGGCCCCCACAAAGGCGGAAATACCCGGCAGGAGGGTTATGGTTTCCGCGGAAAGCGCAAGCTCCCCCCCCTTAAAGCGCCGTTCCTCAAGAAACACCGGGGTAAAGGGGACTTCCCCCATCCCCGAAGGATCGGTATTGGCAAAGAGGTGGAGCATGGTGGTATTTCCGCTGACGGTACATTGTTCTATCGAGGACAAGGCCCATTTTTCGATAAAACCGCGGAGTATGCCCTCTATCTGCCGGTTAACGGCGGAAAACAGCTCCCCCGTTCTGCCTTCCCGGGCGGCCCCTATCCGGCTCATCACGTCGGCGCCGAAAACCCGCTGGGCGTTCAGGGCGGAGGCCGTTTCCAGGGTTTCCCCCGTGTCCAGGTTGATCAGCGCCGCCGATACCGTGGTGGTCCCTATGTCTATGGCGGCGCCGGCCCTGCGCGGCGCCCTCCCCCCGGTGGCGGCAAGGACCTCCGTTTCAACGAGGTTCTCGTCGGGCAGCGCGATGGAACAGTCCGACAGGACCCTTCCCCGACAGGATAAAAAGACCGCCCCGGGCTTCACTTCGGTTTCCTCAACCCCTGAGGGGGGCCCCGAACCCTTTACCAGCGCCCTGCCTTCCAGCAGGGTTACCCGGCATTTTCCGCAAAGCCCCCGGCCCCCGCAGGGAGCGGAAACGGCGGCCCCCCGGCGGGTCAGCGCGGAAAGGACGGTTTCCCCGTCGTGGATTTCACAGCTCAG
>JAISRD010000149.1 GCA_031273835.1 Treponema sp.
TTTCGATCAGATCAAGCTTGCAGCTCAGGCTGTCTATGGCGTCGATCACATAATCGGCCCTTTCTATTTCAAAAAGATCCGCCGTTTCCCGTGAAAAAACATTGTTGAAGGCCCTGACCTCGCATTGGCCGTTGATCTCAAGGAGGCGCTTTAAGAGCAGTGCCGATTTGGGGAGCCCCAAGTTGGCCTGCAGGGCCTGGATTTGGCGGTTAATATTGGTAACGCAGACCGTGTCGTTGTCCACAATGGTGATATGCCCGGCGCCGGAACGGACCAGGGCTTCGGCGGCCCAGCCCCCCACGCCTCCCAGGCCGAAGACAATCACCCTGGTCCGCGCCAGAACCGCCAGGGCCTCTCCGCCCACCAAAAGGCCCAGGCGGTGAAACGCGGGGTTTACCGGTCTATCCTTCATGCGCGGCGGGGTTTCCACCGGGGGATCGTCTTTAGCCGCGGGAATCCGGGGCGCTTACAGCGCTTCGTAACCCGCCCCGGTAACGGCGGCCTTCAGCGCCTCAAGCTTAACCGAGTCTTCGTGCTTAACCACGGCGTTTTTTCCCTTAAGGCTGACCTTTGCCGACGAAACCCCGTCAAGGTCTTCCAGCGCTTTCCTGACATGGGCCGCGCAGTGATCGCAGCTCATTCCCCCGATGGCAATGGTGGTTTTCATTTTTCCCCCTGTACAATTGATCCGGCTCCCCTTTGACGGGGACTTCATTGCCGTATCAAATCAACAGTATCGAAAAAGCCCGGATAATTGCAAGGGTAAAGCCGTGGGATTATTCTTCCCAGAGCCAGGTGGAAAGGTAGCGTTCCCCCGTATCGGGGAGTACCGTTACAATAACCTTGCCCTTGTTTTCGGGCCGCTTGGATATGGTCAGGGCCGCCTCCAGGGCCGCCCCCGAGGAAATCCCCACCAGAATACCCTCTTTCTTTGCCAAAAGCCGGGCGGCGTTTCCCGCCTTGACCTCGTCGGTCTGGTAAATTTCATCAATGAATTTAGGATTGTAAACCGAAGGCTGGAAACCGGCCCCTATCCCCTGAATTTTATGGGGCCCCGGACTGCCGCCGGCAAGAACCGGCGACGCCGAAGGCTCCACGGCGACGACCTTGACGGAGGACTTCTTTGATTTGAGGTACTTCCCCGCCCCGGTTACGGTACCGCCGGTGCCGACCCCGCCTATGAGTATGTCCACTTTACCCTCCGTGTCTTCCCAGATTTCGGGCCCCGTGGTTTTTTCATGTACCGCCGGGTTGGCGGGATTGTTAAACTGCTGGGGTATGTAGGAATTGGGAATCGACGCCGCCAGCTCTTCGGCCCTGGCGATGGCCCCTTTCATGCCCTTGGCCCCGTCGGTAAGCTCCAATTCCGCCCCCAGGGCCTTAAGGAGCTTGCGCCGCTCCACGCTCATGGTTTCGGGCATGGTTAAGATAAGCCGGTAACCCTTGACGGCGGCCACAAAGGCAAGGCCGATGCCGGTATTGCCGCTGGTGGGTTCGATTAACACGGTATTTTTCTTTATCGTACCCTTCTTTTCCCCCGCCTCAATCAGGGCCAGGGCAATGCGGTCCTTAACGCTGGAAAGGGGATTGAAGTATTCCAGCTTAACGTAAATTTCAGCCCCCCCTTCGTTGATCTTGTTGATCTTTACCAGGGGGGTTTTTCCGATGAGATCGGTGATCTTTTCCACACGTGCCATAAAATGCTCCTTGTCAAAAAATAAATTAGGCCGGATATTCCGGATCTAATTCCTACCAAATGGATGGGAATAATATACTATATCGGACTTATCTGACTCTTGTCAAGTGAACAAATGGCGGGAAAGGCCAAAAGAAGGCCCCCATCCCGAAGGGGTAGGGGGCCAAATAACCCAGCCGTTCACCCGGGTTATACAGGGTCGAATAAACGCCCTAATGTAGATGATGGCTACGGTTTCTATTATAGCATGCCACAGGGGAAAGTCAAGGGCGGCGGATAATTGCGTTAGCGTGTGGCAAACCGCCCGCTGGGACAAGTAAATGGAACCTGCGGCTATTGGCTTACGAATTCCGCGCCCCGTTTGTTCTTAACGTTGAGCTGCGAAAGGGCCAAATATAAATAGGGATATCCCTCCTCTTCATAGGTACTGAGCACCCCCTCCGCTTCAACCCAGGCGTCCTCTTTCGGGTACGGATGATCGCCGGACCAGATCACTTCAAAGCCTGCGCTGCCGTCGTTCCCGCAGCAGCCCGGACCGAAGCGCAGCACAAAACAGTAGGTTTTGCTCAAGTCCGTGTAAGTCTCCGTCTTAAAAAGCCCCTCAAGCTTGATGGTCTTGCCCAAATAATCCTCCGGGTTAAGGTACACATCATTAGTCTGGGCAATGAACATTTTTTCCGTTATCTCCACCACCTGGGAAGGGGGCGCCGGGGCATCCCTTTCCTGTAACGCCACGGATCGGGTTCCGGCGGCGTTTTTAGGGGTGGAGAGGACCGGCAGTTTTTTACAGCCCCCCAGAAAAAGTCCGCAAAGGGCAAAGCAGGCAAAACTTAAAAACAGGCGGTATTTTTTCATGGCTCACTCCTTACAAGAACCCCGGCGCTCCGGTTCCCGGTTTTAGCCGTTCTGGTTTGTACTATATGAATTCCCCCGAAAAAAATAAAGACCGCCATATTGAAGAGAACCACGCTGGCCCCGCTGGGAATCGCGAAGACAAAGGAAACGATGATCCCCGCGAAAAAACAGCATACCGAGATAAGCGCCGAAGAAACGGTAACGCTCCTAAAGCTCTTAAAGAGACGCATGGAAGAAAGGGCGGGGAAAATGATGAGGCTTGAGATAAGCAGGGCCCCCATCATCCTCATTCCCAGGACTATGACAAGGGCGGTGAGGACGGCGATGATCATATTGTACAGCCCCACCTTGACGCCTGTCGCCCCGGCAAAGTTTTCGTCAAAGGTAACGGCGAATATCTTATTGTAGAAAACCACAAAAAGAACAATCACCGCTGCCGAAAGGACCACGCTCATGCGGACATCGGTCTTGCTCATGGCCAGTATGCTGCCGAAAAGGTAATTGCACACGTCGGTATTCATGCCGGTGGTAAGGGAAATTACCATGACCCCTATTGCCAGCGCTCCGGTGGAAAAGAGGGCGATGGCGGCGTCCCCCTTTATTTTTGATTTTTCGCTTAAGCGGAGAAGAAGAAAAGCCGCCGCCACCACTATGGGGATCGATACCGCCAGGGGGGCCATGTTCAGCGCCGTCGCTATGGCAAGGCTCCCAAAACCCACATGGGAAAGGCCGTCGCCTATCATGGAATAGCGCTTAAGGACCAGGCTTACCCCCAGGAGGCTCGCACAGAGGGAAACGAGAACCCCCACAATAAGGGCCCGTATCATAAAGGTATACGAAAACATGCTCTGGATAATTTCCATCATTCCTCCCCGTAGGTGTTGATGAAGCGCCTGCCCTGTTCGGACAGGCGGTATTCCGCGGGACTGCCGAAGAAGAGCTGCCTGCTTTTGGCGCCCTCCCCGTGATCCCCGCCGTTTCCCGCCAGGTGGAGTATCCTGCCCCGGGCGGGGCTGTTCTCGGTAAAGCGCAGGGCCGCGTCAATATCGTGGGTAACCATGATGATGGTCATGCCCCGCTCCCTGTTCAGTTCCTCAAGAAAGCCGTACAATTCCGAGCGGACTATGGGGTCCAGCCCCGCCGCGGGCTCGTCAAGGAAAAGTATTTTTTCGGCGGCGCAGAGGGCCCGCGCCAGGAGGGCCCGCCGCCGCTGTCCCCCCGAAAGTTCCCTAAAGCAGCTTCGTTTAAAGCCGCCCAAGCCCAGCAGTTCCAGATTCTTCGCCGCCGCCGCCTTGTCGGTCCCGGAATAAAAGGGACGGAAACCCCGGCGGCTCTGACAGCCCGAAAGCACCACCTCAAACACCGCTGCGGGAAAATCGCTCTGTACCGCGCTTTCCTGGGGAAGATAGCCGCTTTCCCCGGGACGAATCTGCGTTTTAAGTTCCCCCCTTAGCGGCGGCAGTATCCCCAGAAAACCCTTGAGGAGGGTACTTTTACCGGACCCGTTTTCCCCCACTATGCAGAAACATTCCCCCGCTTCTATGAGGAAAGAAAGTCCCTCAAGGACCGCCGTTCCGTCATAGCCGAAGGCGCAGTCTTTCAAGCTCAGCAGCGTTTTGCCCATAACAAAAATATACCCGAAATTGAGGTGAAGGTACAACTTACCGTAATGCGTCCCGGTGCCGGTAACGGAGTACCAGGTCCACAAAGGCGCGGTTCTGCATGGGGGGCCCTGCAAAGTACCAGAGATGGGCGGCGCATCCGGCGCTGCAGTCCGAAGCGCCGAAACCCGGGCCGGACTTTCCGCCCCGTACCGCTTCCCCGCCGAGGGCGGCCAATGCCGCGGAAAGTTCACATTCCAGGTTGCGGCGGGAAAGAAAGGGCAGGGCCTTAATGGGGGTCTGCGCGTGGGCCGTAAGATAATCCAGGTGCCAGTGTTTTTGTTTACGGATCTTCCGCTGATGCCGGCTTATGCGGCTCTTTAAGTTTTTCATTGCCGAACCGGCATACACATACCAGCCCGCCTTAAAGTGAATCGGCCCCAAACTTCCCGCCTCAATATTCTTCCGTTCCTTCAAATGTAGAATGATGAGATACGATCCCTTATCGGATTCCGCAAGTTTGCCATAGCTTAAATCCACCGGTACGGAAGCCCTGGCCAGTACCGCGTTTCCCTGATTGTCCGAGCGGAGGAGGGCCGCGTGGATTAAAACCGGGCCGCCGCCGGGTCCCGCCTCACGGCCCTCCGCGGATTTTACGGGCCTGGCCGCCGTACCGTACCGGGAGAGGCCCGCGGAAAATTCCGGGTCGGTATGAAGATTCGGAATAAAAAGCCCGGCGGCGCTGTGGACTATAACAAAAAGCACATGGCAGGTATAGCCTTCGCCGCTCAGGACGGCAAGTTCCTCCAGGTGTTTCAGCGCCCTCTCCGAAGGGGCGTCGGGAAACATGGCCGTCCCGTATTCGACCAGGGAACAGGCTTTTACCTCCACCAGGTGGCGGCGTTTTTCGGCGTCGGTACAGCAAAAGTCAAAACGGGAATTGCCGATGGCGTACTCGCTTTGGATTTCCTTAATGCCGGGGATGATCTTCCGCAAGATAAGGAATTCCGCCGCCTTGTTGGCCCTGGCGGAAAAAAGGGGTACCACGACTTCCTTCCCCGTGGTTCCGTCATGGTAGTAAAGGCCCGCCGCGGTATAGGCGGTCTTTGCCGAAGGGCCGCCGCCCGCCGGAGCGCCGGACCGGCGTTTTTCCAGAATCAGCCGGGTCCCGGGAAAAACAAACTCAATAAGCCTCCCCGGATTGGGACAGTGGCAGGGGATCTCCCTTCCGTTCTTATCCTCTGCGATGATAAGGAAACGGTTAGGCCGCCGCAGAAAAACCGCTTCCAGATCATTGGAAAAGAGCTTAACCCCTTGGGCTTTAAGTTCCGCCGTCATGTTCAGGATAAGCCGGGGAATTCCGGCTTCCGCTCACGGAAACATTCTTTTTGCCCCATATCATTTCCCACTGGGTGATGATCATTCCGCAGAGCATCAGGGCAAAGCCGGCAAGGGAAAAGGGGGTCAGCCTCTCGCCCCGCAGCCATATACCTCCAAAGGCGGCGAAGGCCCCCTCAAGGCAGAGTATGATCGTCGCGTGAGCGGGGGGCGCGTCTTTCTGGGCTACGACCTGGAGGGTATAGGCGATGCCCACCGATGCAAGGCCCCCGTAGAGTATAGGAAGGGCAGCGCTGAACAGCCCCGAATAGGGCCCGCCGTCCAGGATGGTCCTGATAAGCCCCGCCAGGGTCTGCCACTGCTGAAGCGCAAAGTCCGGAGCGAGGACCCTTGCCCAGCTTCCCACAAAGGGTTCCAGCACGACGGCGGCAATGAACGAATAGATCCCGCACCACGCAAACTGGCCCGAAGAAAGCACCAGGGGATCAATATGCCGTACCAGCCTGTCGATTACCAGGATATGACAGGCCCAAAAGACGGCGCTTATCACCGTAATGATATCCCCGGGATTTATTGATTTAAAATTTCCGGCCATGAAGATAAAATAAAGGCCCCCCAGGGCAAAGATCATGCCGACCCAGGTGGGAAGGCCGGTTTTCTTCCCAAGGAAGATGCCGAAGACCGGAGTAAGGACCACATAAAAGCCGGTGATAAAACCCGCGTTGCCCACGGTGGTAAAAATAATTCCCAGCTGCTGAAGGGCCACGGCCAAAAAAAGAACGGACCCCGCAATAAAGGTCATGCGGAAGGTCCGGCCCCTGCCTGTACCCGGCGGAACCTGAGCCGGTTCCGCGCCGGTTTTACGGCGGGCTTTTTGAAAGAAGATCAGGGGAAGCAGTGAAAGACTTCCCAAAATAAACCGTATCCCGTTATAGGTAAAGGGCCCCACATAGTCCATACCGGAAGATTGAGCCACAAAGCCGAATCCCCAAATGCCCGCTGTCAGCAAAAGCAGTATATCCGCCCTCAGGGCCCGCTTGTTCATGGCCCATGGTAGCCGATTATGCCCGTTTGAGTAAAGGCCGCGTATAATTCCGGTATGAGCGCAGTGCGGCGGAAGGGGAGGCCGTTAAAGCTTGACGGTCATTACCACGGCGGCCCGGTAAAATTCAAGATGCAGCGGGTCAGAGCTGTCTATGCGCCTGTTCCGGTAATAACGATCCCTCCAATCCGCTTCCAGATAGTTAAACCTGGTTCTGCACTGCACAAGCAGGGCGGCGCTTGTCTTTTTGGTAACGGTAAAATTAAAAAGCGCCGAGAAGGTCCAGCGTATGCGTTCATCACCCCATTGGGACCGGCCGGGCGTATCGTAGAGGTAAAGGTCCGCTTCGGTAAGAATTCCCACGGTATTGAGGATGACGGGCATCTGATAAGCGATAAGCAGGTTTCCGTAGTAGTTAAAACCGTTGACATTCTCCCCGTCGTCATTTTCAAAATACCAGGACTCTCCCGCGCCCGCGGCGCTGTACCCCTTGTAGTTGAGTTCATGGTAGGTTCTGGCAATTACATGATGCCAGTCTCCGGGGTAGAGCGCCGCCAGATCAAATTGCAGCGCCGCCCCTCCCTGTACCTTCCAGATAAGGCCGTCAAAGGCCGAACCCGTATGGGTTTGTGACGGATCGGCGCCGCTCACCGCCCGGTTGATCCCTATGCCGTAGAGATCCCCGCCAAAGAGCTTGATATTCCAGCCCGATCCTATCCGCGCCCCGGTAACGATCTGGGCAAAGGCTATGGGCGTCCAGGTAAGTTCGGTAATGCCGTTCAATGATATGGGGGAAAGCTCGGCGCTCAGGGCCAGTTCAAGCCTGTTGTCTTCGGTAAGCGGGCCGGGCCCCGTAAGGAAGGGGAGGATGAGGCGCTGCGTGACGCCGAGCTTGAGTTCCGGCAGTGTGGAGGCCTGCAGGTTAAGGGATGTGGAAGCGTCAATTTCCGCCGCCGCAGCATGCCGAACCGGAACAAGGGAAAGCGCAATGAGCAGGACGGTCAAAACAATTATAGGTTGTTTCATGACGGGCTCCTTATCCCCCAGATAATATACCGCCCCTGGCGGGAGGGTAAATAGGTATCCAGGAAGACCTCAAAGGTTGTTTCTCCGTCAAGTTATATACGCCGCCCCAGGGAAAATGACCAAAATGCCGCGCATTTTGGATCGCCATGGATGGCGCTTTCAGGCATTTGCGGGGAGGGAGCGCTCAGTAACGGCGCACCTACGGCCCGAAACATTGGTTGTGTGGGGTTTGCGCAGCAAATTCCAAGATAATTCGCTTGACAAAAACCCGCCGGCAGGGGGATACTACTTTCATGCTTAAGATAACAATAGGCATAAACGCGGAAAGCGCCCAAGTGTGGAGTTTTGCGAAGCAAAACTCCAGGGCGAAGGCTCTGCCTTCGCCCGCTCACGGCTCACGGCTCACGGCTCACGGCTCACGGCTCACGGCTCACGGCTCACGGCTCACGGCTCACGGCTCACGGCTCACGGCTCACGGCTCACGGC
>JAISRD010000259.1 GCA_031273835.1 Treponema sp.
GGCGTATTGTCAAGGGGGCCCGGAGCCGTTACAGTAGTACCATGAAACTCCGAGGTTATCATGCTTGAGAATCTTATCAAGGCCCTTTTCGGATCCCAGCATGAACGGGACCTGAAGAAACTGCTCCCCATACTGCACAGGGTCAACGAAAAAGAAGGCTGGGCCGCATCCCTCCCCACGGAGGCCTTCGCGGAACAAACGCAGGAATTCAAAAAACGCTGCAGCAGGGGGGAAGGCCTTGAGGATCTGCTCCCCGAGGCCTTTGCCCTGGCCAGGGAAGCCAGCCGCCGCATGCTCGGCGAGCGGCCCTATGACGTACAGGTTCTCGGTTCCATCGTACTCCACCAGGGCAGAATTGTTGAAATGAAGACCGGCGAAGGAAAAACCCTCATGAGCGTCGCCGCGGCCTACCTTAACGCCATACCCGGCAAGGGGGTCCATATCGTTACGGTCAACGACTATCTGGCGGGCCGCGACGCGGACTGGATGCGGCCCGTTTACCAGTGCCTGGGCGTTACCGTGGGGACCATCCTTTCGGAGATGGACAACGAACGGCGCAGGGAGAACTACCGCTGCGACATTACCTACGGGACAAACAACGAATTCGGCTTTGACTACCTGCGGGACAATATGCACTGGGATCTCACGGGCAGGGTGCAGCGGGGCCATCCCTTCTGTATTGTGGACGAAATCGACTCGATACTCATAGACGAAGCCCGCACCCCCCTCATAATATCCGGCGCCGCCGAGGACGATACCTTTAAATTCGCCGAGGTGGACAAGCTGCTTTCGACCCTTGAGGAAGTACGCAAAAAGGACAACGGCGATTACCCCGACGAGGCCCAGGGGGAAGAGGTTATAGGCGATTTTAAGCTTAACGAGAAAAATAAAAACATTTCCTTTACCAACGCGGGGCTTGCCAAGATCGAAGCCCTCTTGCAGAAGCGTAATCTGATCCAGGGCGCCATTGTGGACGAGGGGAATTTTGAGTACCTCCACTATTTTACCCAGGCACTGCGGGCCCACAAGCTGTTTCACATAGACGTGGATTATGTGGTTCAGGAGGGGCAGGTTCAGATTGTCGATGAATTTACCGGCCGCATACTCCACGGACGCCGTTATTCCGACGGGCTTCATCAGGCCATAGAGGCCAAGGAGCGCATCAAAATAGCCCAGCGGAACAGAACCCTGGCGACCATCACGTTCCAGAATTACTTCAGGATGTATGAAAAAATATCCGGCATGACGGGAACCGCCGACACCGAGGCGGTGGAATTCAACAAGATATACAATCTGGACGTAATGGTGATCCCCACGAACCTTCCCGTGGTACGGAACGACGAAGACGACGTGGTGTACCTTAACGAGTCGGATAAATTCGAAGCCCTCTGCGATGAAATCGCCGAAGCCCATAAAAAGGGACAGCCCCTTTTGGTCGGAACGGTGTCAATCGAAAAATCCGAGAAACTTTCCGGTATGCTTACCCGGCGGGCCGTCCGCCACGAGGTGCTCAACGCAAAAAACCACGCCCGCGAAGCGTCCATTATCGCCGAAGCGGGGGCGAAGGGGTCCGTTACCATAGCCACCAATATGGCCGGCCGCGGCACGGATATCAAGCTTGGGGGCAGCCCCGAACACCGGGCCCGTAAGCGGGTGGGAACCGAAGCGGACCCCGAACAGTACGCCGCCGTCTTCGCGGAGGAATATGAAAACTGGAAAAGGGACTATGAAGAGGTAAAGACCCTGGGGGGGCTCTACGTGATCGGAACGGAACGCCACGAAAGCCGCCGTATCGACAACCAGCTCCGGGGCCGTTCGGGCCGTCAGGGCGATCCGGGACGATCAAAGTTCTTTATTTCCATGGATGACGATCTTATGCGGCTCTTCGGGGGCGAAAACATCAAGGGGATCATGGCCCGCATGGGCATGGAAGGGGGCGAACCCATCTACCACCCCTGGCTGAACAGGAGCATTGAAAAGGCCCAGAAAAAGGTGGA
Source organism: Treponema sp. (assembly GCA_031273835.1). Classification (GTDB taxonomy): domain Bacteria; phylum Spirochaetota; class Spirochaetia; order Treponematales; family Breznakiellaceae; genus JAISRD01. Next base: position 1,998 of record JAISRD010000259.1, read on the forward strand.
AGAACGGAACTTTGAAATCCGCAAACACCTTTTGGAATACGACGACGTGCTCAACCAGCAGCGTAAATACATCTACGAACAGCGGGACACGATCCTGAGGGACGGCGATCTAAAGCGCAGGGTGAATGAAGCGACGGTGGATATGGTACGGGCCGCGGTGGATGATTTTACGGCGGCCCAGAAGAAAAACCCCCAGGAGGCCCTCAGCAATCTTCTGGATTACCTTAAAACAAAGTTCAATTACGCCCCCGTCATCGAGGGGAACGAGGCCCCCGAGGCCCTGGAAGTCCGTTTAACCGGCGACCTTGAAAGGGACATTGAAAATAAAGAGGCCCTCCTGGGCCCCGAGGTGATCAACTCCTTTATCCGGGCCCAGTATCTGCAGTTTATCGACCGTCAATGGCTGGATCATCTTGAGGGCATGGAAGCCCTGCGGGAAGCGGTCTATTTGCGGAGCTACGCCCAGAAAAACCCCCTTACCGAGTACAAACTTGAGGGTTTCCAGATCTTTGATAAGATGATAGATTCCATCAGGCAGGAAATCGCCTCACGGGTACATTTGGTCCGCATCCGGGCCGCCGGGGACCAGGAAACCAGGACCCGCCCAATTGTTCACATCCAGTCCGCCAATCACGGTACGGTTACCGCCTTTGGGGGCGGCGGAACAGGTGGGGGCCGGGCCCGGACTTCGGCCCAGCCCGAAAACGCCACCGTGGTACGCAGCTACCCCAAGGTGGGCCGCAACGATCCCTGTCCCTGCGGCAGCGGGAAAAAATACAAGCACTGCCACGGGCGATAGGGAGCGGCAGCGCCCGTTACCGGCGACAGGGAATCACAGCGCCCGGAACGGCGGACCTTAGGCCCGCGGCTAAATCAGTTTCCCCTTCGGATAAAGGCGTCCTTATACCCCATGGTTTTGAAGTTTTGGAGCAGCGCCCCGGATTCGCCCTGGTTTAAGGGCCCCACAAGAACACGGTAAAGGGGCTTTTCGGAACTGCCCGCGCTCTGGATTGCCAGGGGATAACTCTTTTCCATTTTGGCAATTTCCGCCTTCACCGATTCGGTTTTATGGTAAGCCCCGATTTGAAGGTAGTACTTACCCGCCTCAAGGCGGTCCACCGTGGGTACGCTGAA
>JAISRD010000137.1 GCA_031273835.1 Treponema sp.
GGGGTAACGCGGGACAGGGGAACGGCCCGGGGAAGCTTTTTCTTTACCATCCTCCGTACCATATACTCCACGGCAAAAAAAATTGCAATAAGCCCGTAGAAAATCCCCCCGTTGTAAAGGACCCAGACCGCTTCGGAACCCAGAAAAACCGTCAGGGCCGCGGCTATGCTGTTAAGAAAGAAAAAGACGCACCAGATTATATTTACCCTGCGGCAATAGCGGACTATGCCCTCTTCCGCCAGGGAACCCGGTATGGATCTGTCCATGAGCACCGCCAAACGGTAAACAAAGGAGGGGGGAAAGAACAGGGTCGAGCCGAAGGCCCCCAGCAGGACGGCGCTTACCAAAACAGGGTAGAGCCTGAGTATCAGGGGGATGTTGGTGATAAGGCAGAGGAGCCCCAGGGCGGAAAGCAAAACGGCCTGGAGATAGGGCTTTTTCATCCTCCCCTGAAGGGGACCCCCGGTACCGGCCGCGCCGGCCCGGGAGGCCCCGGTGGCGCTGAAAAAGAACAGGAGCCCGAAAATTATGACCGCCAGGGAAAAGATCCGCAGCGGCACCTTGAGTACCACGAGGCCTATAAATACGATAAAGGGATAAACGGCGGCCAGGGCGAAAAACAAAAAGCGGAACTTCACGGTACTATGTTACCAGGGGATGGAGCACCTCCACTACATCCTGAACGGTTCTGACATGCTTAAACAGCTCCGGTTCAACCTTGCCGGTAAGGTAGGGCTTCATTTTTACGATGAGATCCACGGCGTCGATGGAATCCAAATCCAGATCCGCCATGAGGCCCGCGCCGGGAACAACCGCCGCCTCTTCCAGCTCAAATTCCTTAACCAGCACTTCCTTAAGTTTAGTAAAAACCTCTTCCTTGGTCATCTTATCCCCCGCCTCTTTCCGCCGTGATATAATCCGCCAGGGCGTCCACCGAGGCAAAATGCTTTTTATTATCCGAACTCTCGGCGGAAAATTTTACCCCGAACTTTTTCTTAAGCGCCACCCCCAGTTCCAGGGCGTCTATTGAATCAAGCCCTAAACCCGCGCCGAAGAGGGGCTCGGAATCGGCAATGTCTTCCGGCTTAATATCCTCAAGTTCCAGGGCGCCGACAATGAGTTTCTTGATTTCCAGCTTAAGGCCGTCCATAGGGGGATATTGTAAAATAAAGGCGGGGAAAAGTCAAATAAAACGACGGAATTTTAACCACGAACGCGGGAATTTTTAACCACTAAAAAGGCTAAAAAACACGAAAAATGAGATGTAAAGATAAAGATTACGAACCGGATTTTCGTGGGTTTTCGTACTTTTCGTGGTAAAAATTATTCCGTCCGGGGTCTGGAAGCCCGGCTCGCCGCGGCGGAAGCTAATACAAAGCCACTTCCCAGGGGTTTTCTTCCCCCCGCAGAAAGGCGATGCAGCTTTTGATGGAATTCTCCGCCATGTCGCTTACGGTCTGGTCGGTATAGAAGGCGACGTGGGGGGTAACGATCACATTGGGATAGGACCGGAGGATGGCAAGGTCCCGGTGGGGCAGCGCTGCTCCCCGGTGATCCTTGTAGTACAGGTTTGATTCATCCTCCACCACATCCAGCGCGGCGGCGCCGATCTTTCCCGACTCTATCCCCTCTATGAGGGCGGCGGTGTCGATCAGGGAACCCCGGGCGGTATTGATGATCACCACCCCGTCCTTCATCCGGGCGATAGACCGGGTGTCCACGATGTGGTAGTTGTCCGAGGCGGCGGGCATGTGAAGGGAAATAACATCGCTTTCCGCGCAGAGTTCTTCCCAGTCAACGGAACGGACCGCCGGATCATCCGGGGGGGTGAATTTATCCCAGCCGAGGATAGCGCAGCCGAACCCCTTAAGATGCTCGATGATCCTTTTACCGATACGGCCCGTGCCGGCGATACCCACGGTAAGGTTGTTGAGGTTTCTGCCCATAACCCGGGATTGAAGGGAAAAATCCTGGACAAGGGCAAGCCGGGCGGTATGTTTGATATTCCGGACAGCCATCAGGATCAGCATGATCGTATAGTTGGAAACAGCGTCCGGAACATAGCTTACGTTTCCGATCCGTATCCCCGTCTTTTTTGCCGCTTCCCTGTCGATGTGATCATACCCTATGCTCCGGGTGGAGATGAACCTGACCCCCAGGCTGTAAAAGCTTTCCATCAGCGCATGATCGATGGGGGTGGTGATGATGCTGACGGCGGCATAACCCTTTGCCAATACGGCGGTCTTCGGAGCCGGATCTTCGGCGCGGAATTCCAGCCTGACCCCGTATTTGGGGCCGAGCCGCTCAAAAAAGGTCTCTTCATCTTTACGCCGGGAATAGACCAGTATTTCCAATGTTTTGCCCATGATGTTCTTTACGATTCCTGTTTCGGCCCTTTCCCGGTTTTAATGGTCGCCGCATAGACGCTGTTCAGTATCCCCAAAAGCGCCGAAAGGGAAAAGAGCACTTCAATGCCGGTCCTTTCCCAGATCCACCCACCCAAAAGGGCTATGGCTATGCTGATCAGGTGGTTCACCGATATGCCCGTGGAAAGGGTGGCAGTAAGCTCTTCCTGGCTTGAGGCCAGGTCCTTTACATACACATTGCTGGCCATGCTTGCCAGGGAGATTATCGAGTCAAGGACAAAGTTGACGCAGACCACCAGGTAGGCGGTCTGGGCCGAAAAGATCCTGTGGGAAAAGCCGTAGAAGAAACAGACGACGACGAGGATCAGGGTGTCGGACACCATGACAAACTTGTAACCCGCCTTGTCGATGAGTTTTCCCAGGAGGGGGCTTGCGATAAAGCCCGCCCCGGAGCAGATCACATAGAGCAGGGCGATGACGGAGGTATCCGCGCCGTACTGGAGGATAAGCACGTAGGGGGCGAAGGTAAGGAAGATCTGCTTCCGGGCGCCGTAAAAAACTTCAAGCATGTAGAACTTGAGGAACTTTTTTTCAAAATAAAAGCGGCGCCGGGGTCCCTTGAGGCTGGTTTCCTTCATTGCCAGGGAGACAAAAACCGCGGCCAGTATAAGAACGGCGGAAGCGCCGAATACCGCCCGGTAGCGGGGCAGCTCCGGAAACTTGATACGGTTAAAAAAGAGGAAGAGAAGGGTAACCGCGGCGTATCCGGTGATTCTTCCCAGCTGATCCAGCCCGTTGGTAATCCCTAAGGAAGCGCCTCCCTGGGAAGGTTTTGCCAGATCCAGGGAAATGGTGGATTTTACCGGCATGATGATGTGCTCCCCGGCGCTGAAGATCACCATGAAAAAAATCACCGAAGCCTTGGCGGACAGCCCCGGACCGGCGGGACCGAAAAGCAGGCCCAGGATACCCGCCAGCATGATCGCCGTCCCTATTTTGAAGACCCGGCTTTCGGCAAAGCGGTACATGGCGGCGAGGATCAGTATTACCATAAGCCCGGGGATTTCCCGGAAAAATTCCACAATACCCCGCTCAAATTTGGATATGAGGACGACTTCCGCCAGAAAGTTATCCTGTACCCCCCGGTAAAGCCCGAAACTGATTCCTGAAAAGGCCAGTACCCATAAAAAACGGCCCTGTTTTGCGTTATCCCGGTAGATGTTTTTCAGTATGTTTGGCATAAGTATAAGTTGAGCTAGTCTCTTTTTCCCGGCCCGCTTTCTCTGTTCATGATGCGGAAATTTCTTCTGTTTTTCCTGTACAGGCGCTTAAAAACGGCGAAATTTTTGTCGTACACTCCGGCGGCGGCGGGGTCCGGCTCGTATCGCTGAGCGATCCGCGCCATGCCGCCGGCCTCTTTCAGCGAGGCGATATGACCAAGTCCTCCGGCCATCAAAATGGCGGCGCCCAGGGCGCCTGAGTTCTGCGGTTTCTCAGGGCACTCCACCTGCCTGTTCAGGATATCCGCCAGCATCTGACAAATAACGGGAGACCTGGCGCCGCCGCCCGCCACGCGTATGACCGGGGAGGTTTTGACCTTGGTATCCTGCCTGTCCAGCATCCAGCGCTTATGCATCAGGATACCCTCAAACACGGCGCGGATGAGGTCCTCTTTTTTCGTGGTCAGGCTGATGTTGATAAAGCCCCCCCGGCAGTCCGCGTCCTCAAAGGGACAGCGGTTACCAAGCAGCCAGGGCATAAAAACAACCCCGCGGCTTCCGGGGGGCACCCGTTCCGCCGCCGAACACATGTGTTCGATTAGATGATCCAAATCACAGTCCGCCTCATAGGCCCCGATTTCATCCACCACCAGGTGGTCCCGGGCCCACTCTATACACTTGCCGGAGGTTTCCATTTCGGCAAAGTAATTGTACTGACCGGGAATAGCGCCGATTACCGAAGCGATCATGGACGCCGCGTCCGTGCGCTGTTTGTCCACCACCGTCGACACCCATCCGGAGGTACCGATATACACATGGGTTTCACCGGGCCTGGTATTACCCGCGCCCAGGCCTATCAGCGTGGAATCTCCGCCGCCTGAAAACACCGTACATTCCGGGCTGAGCCCCAGCTCCGCCGCCGCCTCGCCGGTCAGGGCGCCGACGGAGTCGGTACAACGGACGATTTCGGCAAGATGCTCCATGCGGACCCCGTGCAGCCTGCAGACCGGCTCGCTCCAGCGGCGCCTGCGCGTATTGTAAAGCATGGTGGCAAAGGCGGAATCCTCCGACGAAACGTAACGTCCCGTGGCGCGGAACACAAGATAATCCTTGACATCCAGCCATTTATGTATCCGCTCAAACAGGGCGCTTTCGTTCTCCCGTACCCAGGCGTAGCGGTAAACGGGGTCCTTGGCGCTGGCCGCCACCACGCCGGTTTCGAGCATGGAAATAAGCAGTTTTCCGATATTGATGCCCGCTACCTTCACGGGGCCCGCGCGCCATCTTTTGTACTGAGCGGTGGCCCGCTTGTCCATGTAGCTCATGGCAGGCCGTAATACCGCGCCCCCCCGGTCCACCAGCACCAGACCCTGCATCTGGGAGCAGAAGGAAATCGCCCGGATGGAAGGGGGCGGTAAATCCGCCAGACGCAGTACTTCGCGGGTGGTTTCGCGCATACTGCGCCACCAATCTTCCGGGTTCTGCTCAACGCCGCCGTTTTCCACAACGGTAAGCGGATATTTACTGTCCGCCTCCGCGAGCAGGGTAACGCCGCCGTCCAGGCGGTACAGGCAGGTCTTGTTTCCGGTGGATCCAATATCATACGCGATGACAAAGTCTGTTTTCATAGTGCCCCCAAAGAATCCCAGCGTCCCTGCCGGATTTACGGGCCCCGGCTTGAGGGTGCGCCGCTTGAAGCGGAGTGCCGTCATTGTACCGTATGTCCCGCTAAAAGACAATTGCTCACGTTGCTTAATCCGCATCGTCCCTTAAGCTTGCCCAAGGGGGCCTTTCCGGCTATAGTAAAAGCGGTTCCAAAACAGCAGGTTTTGAAACGTGCTTTAAGAAGGCAAAACAATTTTTTCGGAGTTTCAGTGATAACGGTAAGCGATGTGAGCCTCTCCTACGGAGAGCGGGTCCTCTTTAAGGACGTTAATTTAAAATTTACCCCCGGCAATTGTTACGGGATAATCGGCGCCAACGGCGCGGGAAAGTCTACGTTTCTCAATATCCTTTCAGGCGAAACCGAGCATGACAAGGGGGAGATCTCCGTCTCCAGGGGGGAACGGATGGCGGTGCTTAAACAGGACCACTTTGCCTTCGAGGCGTACCCCGCCCTGGAAACGGTGATCATGGGCTACCCCAAATTGTACCGGATACGGAAGGAACGGGAAGAGGTCTACGCCAAGGAAGATTTCAGCGAAGAAGACGGCATGCGGGCCAGCGAGCTGGAGGCGGATTTTGCCGATCTGGGGGGCTGGGAAGCGGAAGCCCAGGCGGGCCAGCTCCTTTCCGGCCTGGGGCTTGATGAGGAAGATCACGGCAGGGTCATGGCGGATCTGGACGAATCAAAAAAGGTGCGGGTCCTTTTAGCCCAGGCCCTTTTCGGCAGCCCCGATTTGCTGCTGCTTGACGAACCTACCAACGGCCTTGACCTTGAATCAATCGCGTGGCTTGAGGATTTCCTCATTGATTTTCCCAATACGGTGATTGTGGTTTCCCACGACAGGCATTTTCTCAACGCCGTGTGCACCCATATCTGCGACATAGACTTCGGAAAGATAAGCCTCTATACGGGAAACTACGATTTCTGGTACCAGATGAGCCAGATGCTTCAAAAACAGGCCAAGGATCTACAGAAGAAAAATGAGGAAAAGGCCAGGGAGTTAAAGGAATTTATTCAGCGTTTTGCCAGCAACGCCGCTAAAAGCAGGCAGGCCACGAGCCGCAAGAAGGTGCTGGAAAAGCTGGATCTGGACAATATGACGGTTACCGGCCGCAAGTTTCCCTATGTGGGTTTTAAGCCCGGCAGGGAAATCGGCAACAACGTACTGCGCTTTGAAAAGGTTTTCGATAAAGCGTCGGCCCTTAAGGATTTTTCCCTTATCGTTAACAAGGGCGACAAGATCGCCTTTGTGGGCATGGAACATCAGGCAAAGACGGCCCTCTTTGAAATGGCCGCCCGGAAAGATCCCCCCCAGGGGGTGTACTGGGGGCAGACCACAAGCCTCTCCTATTTCCCCAGGGAAAACGCCTCCTTCTTCAATTCCGATCTTTCCATCACCGATTGGCTTAAGGCTTATTCGCCGGATGAGGACGAAACCTATGTGCGGGGCTTCCTGGGGCGCATGCTCTTTTCCGGCGACGAGGCCCTTAAGCCGGTGAATGTCCTTTCCGGGGGTGAGCGGGTACGGTGTATGCTTGCCAGGATGATGCTTTCCGGCGCCAATGTGCTTATCCTCGACGAGCCCACCAATCACCTGGACCTGGAAGCGATCACCGCCCTCAACGAGGGGCTCATCGCGTTCCCCGGGGTAATACTGTTTAACTCCCACGATCATGAATTTATCACCTCCATAGCAAACCGCATCGTGGAGATTTTACCCCCGGCGGGGCCCGGCGGGGAAAGCGGGCTTATCGACCGCATGATGCCCTTCGATGAATACCTCCTTGAGCCTTCGGTTAAAGAACTCAGGACCGCGGCGTACCACCACGCCGAACGGCTGCGGATATAATTTGAGCATTATGCCGGGAATACGAAGGATACTGCCGCCGCTCTTCATGCTCGCCGTCTTTGCCTCAGGCCGCTTTGCCGCCGGTCCGGCGGAGCGTTCCGGGAAAACGGAAACTCAGATTCCGCTCCGGGCGAAAATCGCCCAGATGCTCCTGGTGGGTTTCCGGGGCGCCGAACTTACCCAGGACAATCACATTTACGCCGATATAGCGGAACGGGGAATAGGGGGGGTATTGCTCTTTGATTACGACATGCCCACCCGTTCCCGTCCGCGGAACATTGTTTTCGGGACGCAGCTTAAGGAACTGTGCGGATCGCTGCAGGATCTCTCCGCCGTTCCGCTTTTTATCGCCGTCGATCAGGAAGGGGGCAGGGTTAACCGGCTGCGGGGCATAGGGGAATTCTCCGAATCAAAGACCGCCCGCGAACTGGGAGCGGGGAGCCTTGAGGAAACCAGGCGCGAGGCGGAACGGACCGCGGACTTTCTTGCCGGGGCGGGGATCAACCTTAACTTCGCCCCCTGCGTGGACCTGGATATCAATCCCCAAAATCCCATTATCGGCGCCTTCAGCCGTAGTTTTTCCGCCGACCCGGAGGCGGTGGTGCGGCACGCGTCAATCTGGATCGCCGCCCATGAGCGCCGGGGGGTGCTGAGCTGCATCAAACACTTTCCCGGCCACGGCAGTTCAAACGGCGATACCCACCGGGGGAGGGTGGATGTTTCGGCCACCTGGCGGCGGGAAGAACTTATCCCCTACCGGGAACTTTTGAAGGCCCACCCCGGCCTTTTGGTGATGACAAGCCATGTGTTCAACGAAACCCTGGACCCGGAATATCCCGCCACCCTGTCCAAACCCACACTGACCGGAATACTCCGTGAGGAGCTTAAGTTTGAGGGGCTCCTCGTATCGGACGATCTTAACATGGGCGCCATTACGGCAAACTATACCCTCAAGGCGGCCCTGGAAAGGGCGATTAACGCCGGGGTGGATTTACTGTGTATTTCCAACAATGGCGGGATCTACGATCCCCGGCTGGCCGAACGGACCATCAACGCCGTTTACGATCTGGTGCCGGAAAAAATAAGCGAACAGCGCATCGAGGAGAGCTACCGGCGCATTATGGCGGTGAAGAGTTCGCTTGAGAGATCCACAGGCCCAGGCCGGGGTTTTCAATAAAGTAATATTCCTCACCGTCAGGGCTTGTATGCCGGCCCGTTACGGGATTTTTGGGAAGGCAGCGGGCGGACTCTTCCTCAAGATCCCCCCAGGCAAAACCGGCCCCCTCCAGCTCTTCCCGGCCCAGGTTCCCCGTCCCGCCGGTACAGTACCGCACGGTAAAACGGCCTTCGCTTGAACCGTGGATGAGGTGGGCGGCGGCGCAGAGGGAACGGGCCAGTCCCCCTCCCTCTCCGCCCGCCGCCACGGCCCGCTGTATTGCCGCGGCCCCCCGGTAACCGTAACTCCGTATAAGCCTGTCTATTTCCTCATCCTCCCCGAAACGTTCCAGGGCCGGGGCTAAAATCACCAGTTCCCCGCCTGATGCCAGGGCCCCCCTGCTGCGGTAGATCGCCTTGTTCCCCAGCCAGCAGCTCCGGTATTCTTTTGGGTCAAGCCAAACCACGATCTTCTTTACCGGTTCCGGAAGGTATTCAATATTAACCTGCCTTGAAAGTTCCGCGGCCCGCTCAAAACATTCCCGGCCGAATCCGGTAAAAAGGCCCCGTACCGCGCCGTTCCTGTCGATCACGGTGAGCGCCCAAAATATGGGGGGCAGAAGGGAGCCGTATCTGCGGAGCCCTTCGTCAAAGAGGGAACGGACAGGATTTTCCGTCCGCCCCATGAGCCGTTCAAGGCCGTAGAGGGCCCCAAGCCAGTGGCTTTTGTTGATCCCCTCCTCTCCGCCTGTGCCGATAAAGATATTTTTGCCGTGGTTTGCCATGCCGGCCACTTCGTGGGGAACCACCTGGCCTATGGAGACGATCAGGGAGAAGGGCCTTCCGTTAAGGCCCTCCCGCAGGGCCCGGTTTACCTGAACGGGCCAGTCCAGGGCAAAGGCCCCGGCGGGCAGTTCCGGCCCCCCGCCGGGACCGGCGCTGAAGCGCGCCTCAACCCACGGGGCTTCAAGGCGGCCCAGTTCAACCGTATCGGAACGCCAGAGGTGGGGGAGAAATTTGTCCGCCGGACAGCGGGGAAACATCAGGGCGGTTTCCTCCGGGCCCAGGGACCGGTGGGTGCCCAGGGCGGGCATGATCCCGCCGAGGCTCCAGTTCCCCCCGGCCCGCCGGGGGGAAGCGGCCAGTTCCCGGCAGGCCGCGGCGCTCAGCAGGCCGGCCCGGGAGTGGATGCGGGTTAGATCCGGGGGCAGTATCAGCACGGGGCCCGGGCCGCGGAACTCCGTCCCGGCGGACCGGGGATGATCGGTAAGGGAGCGCAGGGCAAAGCGAAAGGCCTCGGTAAAAGTGGATTCCAGTTCCCCCTCCGTAAAAAACCGGGCCGCCGGGCCGCCGGACAGCGGATCGGCGGCCGGAAGGGCTCGGGCTTTAATCACTTGGTTTCAACATCATCCTCGGTAAAGAAGGTCCCCATGGGGTTATTCACCATCAGAATGGGCTGATGCGTGGCGTCCAGGGTGTCCCGCCAGAGATTCCCCTCGGGGTCCACATGGCTGCGCTGGGAAACGACAACCCTGGTGGGAAGGTGGACAAATTCATTGTTCACCAGCCCTATGACGCACTTGGTTTTCCCCGCCATGGCGGCGTGGGCGGCGGCGTTCCCCAGCCGTTCACAGTAGATCGAATCGCTGGGGTTCGCCTGGGCGGAACGGATCTGGTAGCTGGGATCTATGTATTTCAGGTTGATCTCCATCTCCTTGTCGTCAAAGTATTCACTGATCTTGTCCCGTATATAGGTTCCCGCGTCGGACATTTTCAGGTTGCCCCCGGCGTCGGTTTTTACTTCCCTTACCAGCTGGTCCTGCAGTACCCCTTCGGCGACGACCACCACGGCGTGTTTGGACCGTTCCAGCCGCGCTTCCAGATGATGGAGGAAGCCGTTGGGCCCGTCAAGTTCAAAGGGAATTTCCGGTATCAGCACAAAATTCACCTCGTGGCTGGCCAGGGCGGTATGGGCGGCTATGAACCCCGATTCGCGGCCCATCAGCTTCACCAGCCCTATGCCGTTAATCTGGGAATGGGCCTCCATGTGGGCGGCGTTGACCACCTCCACCGCCTTGGCCACGGCGGTATCAAAGCCGAAGGATTTCTGAATAAAGGAAAAATCGTTGTCCACCGTTTTGGGTATCCCGATATTGGCGATCTTCAGCTTGCGCCGCCCGACTTCCTCGGCGATATCCAGGGCGCCCCGCTGGGTTCCGTCCCCGCCTATGGTGAAGAGCATATTAAGGTTGAGCTGTTCCATGGCGTCCACGATCTTGGAAACTTCCTTTCCGCCCCCCCGGGCGCTGCCGAGGTAGGTCCCCCCCAGTTTATGAATATCGTCCACCACGTCGGGGGCAAGTTCCCGGGTGCCGAAGCGGTATTCCGGGAGAAAACCCTTATAGCCGTAGCGTATGCCCGTAATACGGCGCACCCCGTAACGGTACCAGAGGCAGCGCACGATGGCCCGGATAACGTCGTTAATCCCCGGACAAAGGCCCCCGCAGCTTACGATACCCGCATGAACGTGCTGGGGCATGAAGTATATCATTTCCCGGGGGCCGGCGGCCTCGAATACCTGTTTACGCTCCAGGGTTTCCTGTTTTCCCGGTTTAACGGCGACTTCCAGCCGGACGAATTCCTCGTCGGTTACATAGTTGGCGATAAAATCCCCGTGAACCTTGGACATGGTAATGGGGGACTTGATATTGCACTTCCCCAGTTCTTCAATGGTAAAATCGTTGACCATATTTCTCTCTCCCCGCCTCAAACTATAACCGTTCTCCCGGAATGCTTCAAGTTAGGCGGCCCGGACGGATGGCCGGAAATTAACCACGAAGGACGCCAGGGGAAGAATAAGGAAGATGAACCACTAAAAGCACGAAAAAACACGAAAAGCCTATTGGCAATCTTTATCTTGAACCTCTTTTTTAGTGTCTGGCAGGGATGCATATCATATCAGTGGTTATTTTGAAATCCTGTCTACGACGTACGATTGACCTGACTCCTTATGTGATATACAATCACCTGCAAAGATCGAGGTGCAGGACTCCCTCAAAATCTGCTGTCCGCGAGGATGTACGAGTTCAAGTTTCTTCGCCGGTAATTTCAGTTCTATTTTTATTGAAAAGCCGGTGTTTTCAGCAATTCAGTAAAGAGGAGATGATATGAAATTCAATAGATCCATCGGGTTCCGTATAGCTCTTTTTACGGGGATTTTAATGCTGATTGTCCTCGTGGGAATTTTCGCCATTGTCGCCGTCACGGTACGAAGCGCTATCACCAGCTTGGAGCATAATTCAAATATGCAGATTGTACGGGCCAGGGGGGAAGAGATACAGGGGATTATCGGCTCATATCAAAATTTATTGCTTGCCATGTCGATGCAGGAAGTCTTTGTTTCAGGGACCGAGTCCGAGGCGGAAGATGCCGCCTATGCCCTGGTAGGCAGACTGGGAGAGGAAATTCCCAGCGTGTTTATCATCTGGCCCGACGGCAAGGCCACAACAACCCCGGGCAGCTATATCAATATCGCCGACCGGCCCTATGTCCGCGCGGTGTACGCTGAGGGTAAGGACAATGCCATAAGCAGCCCCATGGTTTCACGGAATACCGGCAACCCCGCGGTTATGATGGTCCAGGCCATTAAAACCGAATCGGGAGGGGTCAGGGCTTTGCTTGCCGTTGAGATGGCCCTTACCAAAGTAAACGAAGCGGTGGGTAAAATAAACATCGGGGAGACCAGTTACGCATGGATTGCGGACGCTTCCGGCATGGTCTTTGCGTCGGGAAAGGCCGACATGGTTATGAAGCTGAATATCACCGGCGCCGATGAGGACGCCGGGTATAAGGGCTTATCCGCCCTGGCGAAGAATATATTGGCTCAGGATGAGTCGGAGGGAACTTTTACCGGCCCCGAAAATGATACCTGGCTTGCTTTTTCTACCCTGGTTCCCGGGGCGGATGGCTGGAAACTCGGCGTCTGTATTACCACAGAGGTCTTCTTCAAATCCCTTAACAATCTTATGGTGATTCTGGTTGTTGTTATCGTTTCAGGACTGGTAGTATCCATCGCGGCGGCGGTTGTTATCGGCCGCCGGATTGCCGCTCCTATTCAAACCGTTGCAGCAACCCTCAAGGACATATCCGAGGGAGACGGGGATTTGACTAAAACGCTCAACATCCGTTCCAAAGACGAGATCGGCGATTTGGCACTGTACTTCAACGCCACTCTGGAAAAGATCAAAAACCTGGTAAGTACCATCAAAAGCCAGTCCGCGGCCCTCTTTGACATAGGGAATGAGCTTGCCTCCAACATGACCGAAACCGCCGCGGCGGTTAACGAAATTACCGCCAATATCCAGAGCATTAAAGGACGGGTTATAAATCAGTCCGCCGGTGTCAACGAAACCAACGCAACCATGGAACAGATCACCGTCAGTATTGACAAACTCACCGGTCATGTGGAAAACCAGAGTACGAGCGTAGCCCAGTCCTCCTCGGCCATTGAAGAAATGCTTGCCAGCATCCAGTCGGTAATCCAGACCCTCGTTAAAAACGCCGATAACGTCAAGGAACTGATGGGGGCTTCCGAGGTGGGGCGCACAGGCCTGCAGGAAGTGGCCGCGGACATTCAGGAGATTGCCCGTGAATCCGAAGGGCTTTTGGAGATCAACTCGGTGATGCAGAACATCGCCAGCCAGACCAACCTCCTTTCGATGAACGCCGCGATT
>JAISRD010000167.1 GCA_031273835.1 Treponema sp.
TCGAGGAAGCCCCCGGCGCAGGCCCGCCTCATCCGGGGGGCGTTAAAGACGGCCTCCTCCATCATCCCCCGGAACATACGCAGGCAGGAGGAGGCGGTGTCGATGCTGTCGAAGAGGGCTTCCTTATCTTCCTGAAGGTCCTTGTTATACGCATAGGGCAGGCCCTTGAGCAGGGTGAGGAGGCTTACGAGGTTCCCCGTGGTCCGTCCGGTTTTGCCCCGTATCAGTTCCGCAAAGTCGGGGTTTTTTTTCTGGGGCATAATGGAAGAGCCGGTACTCCAGGCTTCGCTTAAACTGATAAAGCCGAATTCCTCGCTTGACCACAGAACGATGTCCTCGCAGAACCGGGAGAGATGCACCATGAGGATGGCAAGGTCAGCCGCCAGTTCAAGGGCAAAATCCCTGTCCGCCACGGAATCCATGGCGTTGAGGCTTATTCCGGCAAAGCCCAGGTCCGCGGCGACGGCCTCCCTGTCCAGGGGCAGACCCGAACCGGCCAGGGCCCCGGAACCCAGGGGGCATTCGTCGAGGCGCTTAAGGGTATCCGCCAGGCGGGAACGGTCCCGGCTCAGGGCACAGGCCCAGGCGCAGAGCTCGAAGCCCGCGGTAAGCGGCTGGGCCCGCTGGAGGTGGGTATAGCCGGGCATCACCGTCCCGGTGTTTTTTTCCGCCTTGTCAAGGAGGCCCGTTATGGTTTGGGCGATTTCCGCCCGAAGTTCGGGAATAAGCCGTTTCAGGTAGAGCCTGAGGTCCGTTACGATCTGATCGTTCCGGCTCCGCCCGGCGTGGACCATGCGGCCCTGATCCCCCAGGCGTTCGGTGAGAAGTCCCTCGATAAACGAATGAATGTCCTCGGCCCCGGGGTCTATGGCGAGCTTTCCCGCGGTCAACTCCTCCCCGATACGGCGGAGTTCACCATCCAGGGCGGCGGCGGTTTCCTCAGGGATGATCCCCTGTTTCGCCAGCATCGCCGCGTGGGCCCGGCTTCCCGCAAGGTCCTCCCGGACAAGCCGGGCGTCCACCCCCAGGGAGGCCTGGAAAGCGAAGGCCTCCGCACGGGGCTTTTCCGCAAGACGGCCCGCCCACAGTACCGTCGCTTCCTGAGGGGTTTCGTTGTTCATCTTAAGCGGGCCGCCTTGAGCGCTTCATCCCGCGGTTCCCCTGGATTTCGCGTCCTCCGGGACGGCGCTTTTTTGCCCGGCGGCGGACCCCCCGGCGGGCTTCCCGGAGGCGGGCTTGGTTTTCCTGCCCCCCTTCTTTCCCGGTTTGGCGTCCCGCTGCATCAAAGCCCGTACCAGAATGGGGAGACCGTAGAGCCTGATAAAACCCCCGGCGTCGGCGTGGTTGTACAATTCGCCGGTGGTAAAACTGGCGATGGAGGCGTTGTAGAGCGAATAGGGGGAGGACGCCCCGGCGGAGGAGACGGAACCCTTGTAGAGTTTAACCTTGACCGTACCGGTAAGGGTCTCCTGGGTGGAATCCACAAAGGCCGAGAGGGCCTCCCGCAGGGGGGTGAACCACAGGCCCCCGTAGATCAGTTCCCCCATTTTTTGGGCGGCGAGCTGCTTAAAGGCATAGGTCTGCCGGTCCAGGCAGAGGTGTTCCAGTTCCTGATGGGCATAGTACAGTACGCTGCCCCCGGGGGTTTCATAGACCCCCCGGCTTTTCATGCCCACCACCCGGTTTTCAACCAGATCCACCAGCCCCACCCCGTGGGCGCCGCCGATCTTATTGAGCGCTTCGATCAAAGAAACGCCGTCCATCTTTTTGCCCCCCAGGGAGACAGGAATACCCTTTTCAAAACCCAGTTCCACATAGGCCGGTTTTAAGGGGGCCCTTTCCGGGGGGGTGGTCATTTTAAGCATACCCTGGAGGTAGGGTTCGTTGGCGGGGTCCTCCAACTCAAGCCCCTCGTGGGAGATGTGCCAGAGATTGTCGTCCCGGCTGTAGGATTCCTTTCGTTTCATGGGAACCGGAATGTTCCGCTCCTCCAGGTAGCTTATTTCCTCCTCCCGGCTCCGGAGTTCCCAGGTCCGCCAGGGGGCGATGATCTCGATATCCGGCGCCAGGGCCATGATCCCCAGATCAAAACGCACCTGGTCGTTGCCCTTGCCGGTGGCCCCGTGGGCTATGGCGGGGGCCTTTTCCCTGCGGGCCTCCTCCACCAGCACCTTGGCGATGAGGGGCCGGGCCGTGGAGGTCCCCAGCAGGTACTTGTCCTCGTAGAGGGCGTTTGCCTTAAGGGCCGGCCACAGGTACTGCTCAACGTACTCCTTGCGCACATCGATCACCCGGCACGACAGGGCCCCCGTATCCAGGGCCCGTTTGGACATGCCCTTCCAGTCCGCCTCCTGTCCAAGGTTTACGCAGACCGCCGCGACATCGCAGTCATAGTTTTCTTTAAGCCAGGGGATGATCACCGTTGTATCAAGCCCCCCCGAATAGGCAAGGACGATCTTTTTCTTCATGTAACGCTCCGTGTGGTTGAAAATCCCTTCCATCATAGAAAAAAGTCCCGGTTCTGGCAAGTAAAGTAACATCACGGAACGGCACGGACGGAAGACCTAAGAATTAACCACGAAAAAGCGTGGAAAATTAGCCCTCTTCTTCCTCTTTTTCCCTTACTTCTTTGATTCCTTCGACCTGGCGGTAAAAAATTCTTACAAAGATAGGGTAATCACATCTTGTATTGCGGGTCAAGAATAGGGCTTGCCACAGGGAGTATCATTTAGGACTTCCTCTTCCATGAATATCCGCAGTCTTCTATTTTCTTGCGGACCGCGGTGGAAAGGCGCGGACAATTATAAAAGACATTCTCCCCAAACTGAATGGGGCGGATATTGACATTGATCGTGGTAAGAGCGGGATAATCGGAAAAGGCCTCATCGCCTATGCTGGTAACGCTGTCCGGAATGGTTATCGTGGTAACCGAGACGCATCTGGCAAACGCCTTCGCCTCTATTTTGGTAATAGTGCTGGGAACTGTAATGCTGGTAACCTTAGTACAGCTAAAAAACGCCTCCTCTCCTATGCTGGTAACGCTTTTCGGGAACGTGATTTCCTTAAAATTGCTACAGCCGGAAAATGCCGCATTTTCTATCCTGGTAATGCCCTCAGGGAGGTTAAGTCTGGGAAGTGAGTTACAGTTGTTAAACGCCCTTTCCCCTATGGAGGTAACGCCGGCGGGAATATCAACGTTCATAAGAAGTCTGCAATTCCTGAATGTGTCGGCCTCTATTCTCTTGATGTTTGGGGAAAGAACAACGGTTCTTAGTTTGGTTGTTTTGAGATTTTGCTGAAAACACCCCGTACCTATGCGTACAACCGAATTGGGAACTCTTATCTCCACAAGCTCATCCATTCTGCAAAAAGCGTTATTCGCCAATTCCGTCACGGGGAGGCTGTCTATGTAGTTGGGTATTTGGAGTAAATTTACCGGAGGGCCGACGTATCCCAGGATAATAATCCCCTTTCCGGAAGCATCCTTGGTATAGGTGAAGCCGCTGTTTGCGTTGGGATCCACTATAAAACCCGATCCCTGGGCCGGTAAAAGCACTGCCCCTGCGGTAAAAACCAGAACAGCCAATACCACACCCCTTAATCTCATGTTTTGTTTCATATTTCGCTCCTTTGTGGTTAAGGCCCACTGACCATTAAATCCGAAACAATCTTAATACTACAATGAAATGAATTGTCAAATCATTGCAATACTAACTAAAAGTAACTCCGGGCGCCCAGGTACCGGGCTTTGTAGTAGTTTTCACCCAGCCCTGAAATAATCACCCCGGTTTCCGCCCCCTGGGAAGCGGCATGGGCAAAGATGATCCCCCGGTCGGGAGAATTTTCCAGCACTATGCCCACATGGCTTGCGCCGGGCCTGACGGTGGTAAAGATCAGGAGATCCCCCGGTTTCACCTCGGCGGTTTTGACCGGTTTCCCCGATTTCCACAGGGCCACGGTGGAGCGGGAAAGCTCCATTCCCGCCGCTTCGAGGAATACAAAGTACACAAAACCGGAACAATCAAAACCCTCCGGGGTGATCCCGGCGTACTTGTAAGAGACCCCCAGGTACTGCCGGGCGGTTTCGGCCACCCGGCCCCGCAGGAGGAATTCTATATCCAGTTCGGGGATATCCCCGGCATCCGCCGGGAGGGGGATTTCCCCGGCGGCCGC
Organism: Treponema sp.; assembly: GCA_031273835.1. Classification (GTDB taxonomy): domain Bacteria; phylum Spirochaetota; class Spirochaetia; order Treponematales; family Breznakiellaceae; genus JAISRD01. The sequence continues at coordinate 4,174 of JAISRD010000167.1, forward strand.
CGCGGCGGGAGTTTTGGTAACGGCGGCGGCGTTCACGGCGGTTTCGGGGAGGGCCGAAGCGAGGTCCTGGGCCCACAGGCGGGACAGCAGCAACCCGCAGCACAAAAGCGGGGGTATTTTTAACATGCCCCCACTATACCGGCTTAAGTTTCTTTTTTCCAGTAGCGCTTAGTGAAACGCAGGGCCCGGCGCGCCCTCTTTTACTTAGGACGGCAGCGCGTAATCAACCACAAAGCCGGTAAGGAGGGCAAAGAGGACGGCGAAGGCCAGGTAAAGAACAAAGGCCCGCGGGCCCAGCACTATCTTAACCGCCCCCAGGTTGGTGATCTTTGTGGCGGGACCGGTGATCATAAAGGCCGCTGCGGAACCCATGCTCATACCCGTATCAAGCCAGCCCATAAGAAGCGGGATCGTTCCCCCTCCGCACATATAGAGGGGCACCCCCACGGTGGCCGCCATCAGAAGGCCGAAACCCCGGTTCCCGCCAAAAAGGGAGGCCATTGCCTCACCGGGAACATAACGCTGAAAGAGGGCGGAGAGGAACACCCCCAATAGAAAGTAAAGCCCCGTGGTCTTTATGTTCCGCCCCAGGTTCTTAAGGAAGCGCATAAAAAGATTCCGGTCCGTATCCCTGGAACCGGCCTGATTCCCCCCGCCGAAACCCGAAAAGTTAAAAAAGCGCTTTTTTTTGGAGAACCAGCGTATCAAAAGCCCCGCGGCGGCGCCGCAGAGGAAACAGCCCGTAAACCGTATGGCCAGGACGGCGGGCCCCAGGGCGGCGCTGTAAAAAAGAAGCTGGGGATTAAGCAGAATCGAGGACATCATAAAGGCCCCTATCCAGTCCTCCTCCATGCCCTTCTCGGCAAAAGAAGCGGCGATGGGGATCGTTCCGTACATACAGAGGGGCGACGCGATGCCGATAAGGGAAGCGGGGATGACCCCCAGGGCCCCGAGCTTCTTTCCCCGCAGGGCGGTAAAGATCCGGTGTATCTTCTCTTTGCCGAAGACGGATATAAGGGACCCCAGGACCATCCCCAGGATCCAGTATCCCGCTATCTGGCTTAACTGGAGGGAAAAATAGTACCAAAGGTACACCAATTCCCTCGCAAGGATTTCCCGCACCGGAAGACCTAGGCCCCAACCTTTTCAAAGACCGCCGCCACGTCCTTAAGGTAAGAAGTAATGTTAAGATGCTGGGGACAGAGCTCTTCGCAGCGCCCGCAGCCGGCGCAGTCCGAGGCCTTTCCGCCGCCGCTTGTCAGGCCCGCGTAATAAACATCGTGGCCCGGGGTAAACTTAAAGCGCCTCTGGTCGTTGAAGAGCGAGAAGAACCGCGGTATCGGTATGCCCTGGGGGCAGCCGGCTGTACAATAGTAACAGCCGGTACAGGGAATGGCGGCGTTGTTGTTAATGGCCGCGGTAACCTTGCCGAGGATGTCCTTTTCCCCGGCGCTTAGGGGGACAAAGTTTTCCATAGAGCCGGCGTTGTCCTTAAGCTGGTCCATGCTGCTCATCCCGCTGAGAACCATACACGCGTTGTCAAGGGAAGCGGCAAAGCGGATCGCCCAGGAGGCGGCGCTTTTATCAGGATGGCAGGCCCTCATCAGCTTTTCGGCTTCCTCGGGAAGCTCCGCGAGGAAGCCGCCCTTGACCGGCTCCATGACAATGACGGGCTTGCCGTGTTTTACCGCCGCCTCGTAGCACTTTCCGCTCTCGACAGCCCCGTTGTCCCAGTCGGCGTAGTTTATCTGGAGCTGGACAAAATCAATTTCCGGGTGTTCCGCAAGAATCGTGTCGAGGAGTGCGGCGTTATCATGGTAGGAAAAGCCGGTTTTCCTTACCTTTCCCTCAAGTTTTAGTTTTTTCAAAAAACCAAAGCCCTCCACGGAAATAAGGGGATTGCCGTAATAAGGGGCGTTGACGCAGTGCAGCATATAGTTGTCAAAATAGTCCACCCCGCACTTCTCAAGCTGTTCCTCAAAGATCCGCTTGTAATCCGCCCGATCTTTTACCAGGAAAACCGGCATCTTGTCGGCGAGGATAAAGGAAGCCCTGGGGTAACGCCCCGCCAGGGCCTCTTTCACCGCCGTTTCGCTTTTACCCGAATGGTACCTATAGGCGGTGTCAAAGTAGTTAAACCCCCTTTCCAGGTAGTAATCGACCATACGTTTGACCTCTTCAAAATCAACGCTTCCCTGGTCCCCTGAATCGGTAAGCGGAAGCCGCATAAATCCAAAACCGAGTTTTTTCATGTTGTCCTTTTCTCCTTAAACCTTTTCGTTAAGAGCCTTCCGGGGGGCTGTTACGGGGCCGTTTCGCTTTCCCTTTTTTTCCCCGTGAACCACCCCTCTTCATACTTTTGAATTTTCCCGTCAAGCCGTTTCAGGGTGTCCCTCATTTCCTCTATCCGGGCGGCCAGTTGATCCCGCTGCTCGATTAAGAGCCGTTTCCGCTTTTCGATGGTTTCATCCCCCCGCTCAAAGAGGGCCAGATACTCAAGCAGAACCTCAATGGAAAGCCCCGCGGCCCGCATACATTTGGCGAACTCAACCCACCGGCAGTCTTCTTCGGTATAATCCCTGACGCCCCCCCGTTTCCGGTTAACCGAGGGAATCAAACCGATACGTTCATAGTAGCGGAGCGTATCCGGCGTAAGGCCGTATTTTTCGCCGACTTCGGTGATGGTCATGTGGTCCTCCCTCCCTCTCACAATCAACATAAAGCCTTGAGTCAACTTTAAGTCAAGAGGGAAACGGGGGGAAGCGGGAATTTTACTTTAACCACGGAAACCACGGGCGGGAAGAAGCTATTTAACCAGGAAAATAACCACAAATTATCACGATACCCTAAAGAGACCCGGTATTCGGCCAAAAGGAATTCCGAATGGTTCAAAAGGAATTCCGAATGCTCCAAAAGGAATTCCGAATGGGCCAAAAAGAATTCCGAATGAGTCAAAAGGAATTCCTTATGGCTCAAAAGTAGCTACTTCCGGCTCTTTTTAGTGTCTTTAGTGGTAAAATATTCCTTCTTTTTCTTTCCTTATTCGGCTTCCTCCGGAATCAGGCGTCTTGGGACCGGCTCCGGTTATTAAGGAG
>JAISRD010000204.1 GCA_031273835.1 Treponema sp.
ATCAAAGACGTCAGCACCCTCAAGACGACCTTGTCCCTTGCCTTTAAGATACAGGGAAACCGGCTTACCCTGGTCATGGACAAGGGGTTTTTCAGTCAAAAGAACGTGAAAAGTATGCTTTTAGGGCCGTTAAAGAACAAATTTATCATTTCCCTGCCCTGGACGGTTTCATTTGCGCAGGACCAGGTGGAACGGGAGAAGGAGGGTATAGACAGCCCCGAGCGCGTTATCGTTTTCGGGAAAGAAGTCCTACGGGGGGTGAGCCGCCGGCTTGACTGGCCGGGCATGGAAGATGGGAAGAGCTGTCCGGTTTACGTACATATCTATTACAATCTGACCAAGGCCGATGAAAAGAAAAACTCCCTGTACGGGTATGCGGCGTCCCTGGTCGAACTGGCCGAAAAGGATCCCGGAGAAAAAGGCTATGAGCAGGAGTTCAAGAAATACCTGAGCATTAAGAGATCCGCTAAGAGCGGTAACGTGAGGGTATCAATCCGGCAGGAGGTATTGAAAAGGGAATTGAGGCATGCGGGGTGGATGGTTCTGGTGAGTAACCATGTAAGGGACGGCAAAGAAGCGTTACGGATATACCGGGCTAAAGATATCATTGAGAAAGGGTTTCTCAAGCTAAAAAACAATTTGGATCTGAACCGGCTGCGGGTACACGGAGATACGACCATGCGTGCCAAGGTGTTCGTAAATTTTATCGCGCTGATAATGCTTAAGGCTATACACAACACGATGTTGAAAGCGGGGCTTTACAAAACGATGACAAAACATGAACTCATCCGGTACATGGAGAGATTGAAGGTGCAATATATCAAGGGGGACCGTATTCTATTTCCGGTGACAAAAACGCAGAAAACCATCCTTGATACTTTTGGTATAAAACATCCCTTGTAGTTATAATTTTGGTGAAGAATTTAGGTTATATTAACGTGAATCCGTACAGAAAACCGGCTAATTCTTTGTGGTATAAGGAGTTAGGGCAAGAACAAGCGGGAACGCGTATCTAATCGCCATAGTATATCACTTTTGCCTGATTTCCACGTAGGGCCGGAAGATCAAAAATTATGAGGCATTGTGTCTACTTGAAACATTTTTTTTCCTTGCGGTATCCTTATTATCATAGTTTTTATAAGAGAATCATGGGAAACTGTATGCCGTCTTTAGAGGATAATCGAATTTTTGAGGCCTAGGGGTGTAACCTTTCAGGGCTAGAGTTGTTTCTCTCTCATAATACTCACCGCCAATTTTTACTTCCTCACCATACCTTTTTAAGAGTTGCCAAGTTCTTAAAGATGAGTAATTTAATCATATAAAAACAGAACTACAAGGGGGATTTTTTGATATGAATACGGAAGCGGCAAACAATAAAATTCTTTTGGTGGATGATAACCCCTCCAGCCTCAGGGCGGGGATAAACGTACTGTCCGGAAAATACGGCGTGTACACCGCGCCGTCCGCGGCGAAGATGTTTGCCCTTTTGGAAGACATCAGGCCGGCGCTGATTCTGCTGGACATCGAAATGCCAAAAACATAGTTGTTAATGTCAACACTCCAGATGCTGATGTAAAAATTTCTGCAGAAAAACAAATCCTTGCACTGTCTCAGAAAACAAGCCTTCTTTCATTGAAGGACATCATTTCAGAAACCAGTATTGAAATGGATGAGGCAGAAACAGTAGTAAAAAATCTAGTGGATAAAGGAATAGCTAAAGAAATTGAAGAAGAGGGAAAAAATAAGTATGACTTTTCAGTATGTACGGAACGAAAGAGGAAACAGTATCCAAAAGTAAGGTTTTTAGAGGTTCCCTAAAACTAATGGAGCAGGTATAAACTGCACAGGACTGTTTACACTTCGCCGCCGGCAGGCGGCCCGTAAACAGCCGAAGCGCTATGCGAAATGCAAATTGATTTTTTTTTTGGAAAATTGTTCAAAATAGATGGGGATGATACATTAAGCCCCGGTACGTTCAATAGCCATATTCCCATTTTTACGCTATACTCCTTTTTAGGAGCATAAAACGAATGGAAGCGTTACGGAAAAATCCCAACTGGAAGGGCCGGAAAGGGCCGGTGGTTCTTATTATTATGGACGGAGTGGGCTGCGGCAAATACCGGGAAGGGGACGCGGTGGCGGACGCCAGAATGAACGCCCTCGACGCTCTGCTGGCAAAGTATCCCAACACCCGCCTCAGGGCCCATGGAAAGGCCGTGGGGCTCCCCTCGGACGACGATATGGGCAACAGCGAGGTGGGCCACAACGCCATGGGCTGCGGACGGGTCTTTAACCAGGGAGCGGCCCTGGTATCCCAGGCCATTGCCGGCGGAGCTATGTTCCAGGGCGCCGCCTGGAAGGAAATCGTGTCCAACCTGACCGGGGCAAATCCCGCCGGGAAACACGCCGGTACTTTACATTTTTTGGGGCTTTTTTCCGACGGCAATGTCCACAGTCATTTGGATCACCTTAAGGCCATGATAGTACAGGCAAAAAAAGAGGGGATCAAACGGGTCCGGGTCCACGTACTCTTTGACGGACGGGATGTGGGCGAAACCAGCGCCCTGGAATATATCGATCCCTTTGAGGCCTTCCTCAAGGAACAAAGCGGAGAGGGCTTTGACGCCCGGATAGGATCAGGGGGGGGCCGTATGTGGATCACCATGGACCGCTACGGGGCGGATTGGGAGATGGTTCACCGGGGCTGGGAAACCCATGTACACGGCAGGGCCAGGGCCTTTAAGTCCGCCCGGGAAGCGGTCGAAACCTGCCGCAGAGAGATACCGGGCATCATCGACCAGGACCTCAAGGAATTTGTCATAGCCGGGGACGACGGGAAGCCCATAGGGACCATCGAAGACGGCGATTCGGTGATTTACTTCAATTTCCGGGGGGACCGTTCCCTGGAAATCACAGCGGCCTTTGAGGAAGACGGCCCGTCCAAAGATCCATCCGGCGGCCCCTCCGGGGGAAGCGGCTTTGACAAGTTTGACAGGGGCAGGCGGCCCAGGGTCTGCTATGCGGGGATGATGGAATACGACGGAGACACCCATGTCCCCAAACGCTATCTGGTAAGCCCCCCGGCCATCGACCGGACCATGGGGGAATACCTCGCCGCTTCCGGCATAAGGACCCTGGCCATTTCGGAAACTCAAAAATACGGACATGTTACCTATTTTTTCAACGGCAACAGGACCGGTAAATTTGACGGGGAGCTTGAGGACTATGTTGAGATAAAAAGCGATGTGGTTCCCTTTGAACAGCGTCCCTGGATGAAATGCGCCGACATTGCCGACAGGGTCATTGAGGCAATAGGATCGGGCAAGTACGACTTTATCAGGCTCAATTTTCCCAATGGGGATATGGTGGGCCATACCGGGATATACCAGGCGGTGATCTGTTCCATGGAGGCCATGGACATACAACTGGGACGGATACGCAAAGCCGCGGAAGAAGCGGGGGCCCTCCTGATTATCACCGCCGATCACGGCAATTCCGACGATATGTACGAACATGACAAAAAGACCGGGGCGGTTTCCCTTAAGCCCGACGGAAGCCCCAGGGCAAAAACCAGCCACAGCCTTAACCCCGTACCCTGTATCATCTGTGATACGGGATACCAGGGTGAATACGACAACGGGAAACTGCGTGAAGGTTTGGGGATCAGTTCCATAGCGGGGACCTGTATGGCATTGCTGGGCTTTATCCCCCCGGAAGATTACGACCCGCCGGTATTTATCATGAAATAACGGAAGACCTATCGAGAAAAAGGCCGGACAGGAAAAACCGCGGAACACGCCTGAGCCGGTGTGTTCCGCGGTTCTGTTTTAACGGCGGCCCGACCGGATTTCGCCGTTTATCGACGGGACCTCAAGTATCTGCCCCGGATAGATCAGATCCGGGTTATCCGGATAGCGGAAGCTGCTCTTATTATGATCGTAGAGATGCCGCCATTCCCTGGGATCGCCGTAAATAAAGGTATAACCCGCGATTCTCCACAGGCAGTCCCTCCGGGCGGGGTTGTACTTTACCTCATACTCCGCGGCCAGGGTGCCTTCATACTGAAGACCGGCCTGGGAGCCGCCGTCCTGAACTCCGCCGCTGCCTCCTCCCTGGGATCCGCCGCCAGTGCCTCCGCTTTGGGTTCTGCCGCCGCCCTGGGTCCCTCCGCCCCGGTTCATAGCGGCCAGGGCTTGTTCAATAAACTGCCGCGAAAGGGCGGCGTAACGCTGGGATTCGACGGCGTATGCCGCGGCGGCCTCATAGTCGGCGGCGTCCATCGCTTTCTGGGCTTGATTGGCCAGTTCCACCGACTTCCGGTAGTACGCGTTATTTGCCAGGGGGCCCGCGGCCACCGGGGTCAGCTCAGCAAAAACGGAGATGGCCGTAAAAAACAAGAGGGCCGGCAAAAGGATTCTTTTCATCATCTGCCTCCCTGTCCGGACCGGAATTCCGAGGCCTTGCTCTCCACATCAGAAATGGCGGCCTTGGCGGCGTCCAGTTCCCGCTTAGCCGCGTCGTACTTTGACCTTACCGATTCATAAACCGCGTTAAAGCGCTGTTCCGCTTCCCGGTACTTTGCGTCCGCCGCCGTGCTGTTTTCCGCTTCCAGTCCGGCGGCTTCATCAAAGGCGGCCTGGGCGGCGGCAAAATCTTTTCCGGCGGCCCTGTCCGCCTTGACCGAAAGCGCCTTGTCCCGCGCCTGGGCGGCAAGATCCTTATTTGACAGAGCCTTTGGCGCGCCCGCGCAGGAAAACAGGAGCCCCGCAAGGAGAAACGGCAGGATCAGGGATATGCTTTTTCTCACTTATACCTCCTCAGGATATACTCTATAAATTTAGTATAAGGCCCCCGATCAAAATAACAAGATCGCCATACCTTGAATTTTTCTTTTTTTTCCGCCAGAATAACCTAGTATGCCTATCAATATTCCAAGAACCCTTCCGGCCTACGGCGCCCTGAGGGATGAGAATGTCTTTGTAATGACCAATGACCGGGCCATCCACCAGGATATAAGGCCCCTTCAGGTGGCCATAGTCAATTTAATGCCCACCACGGTGGATACCGAACTGCAGCTCCTCCGCCTTTTGGGAAATTCCCCCCTTCAGGTAGACATTACCCTGCTCCACATGGGCAGTCATGAGTCAAAGAACGCCCCGCCGGGACACCTTGAAAAATTCTACGTAAGCTCCGGCCAGGTACTCCACCGGCGTTTTGACGGCCTTATCATCACCGGCGCGCCGGTGGAAACCCTGCCCTTTGAGGAGGTGGACTATTGGGATGAACTTAAAGATGTTATTGATTATTCCGCTTCCAATGTTTTTTCCACCCTCCATATCTGCTGGGGCGCCCAGGCGGGGCTTTACCGGAGATACGGCATCCCCAAACTGGACCTTTCGGAAAAACTCTTCGGCGTTTTTCCCCACGGGATCAGTGAAAGCAAACGGCACACCACCCTCTTCCGGGGTTTCGACGACGAGTTCCTCGCCCCCCAATCCCGGTATACCGAGATTGACCGGAGGGCCGCCGAGGCCTGCGAAAAACTTTCCATCGATTCCCAAACCGGGGAAACCGGCGTTTTTATCGCCACCGCCCGGAACTGCCGGGAAATCTACGTTTCAGGCCACCTTGAGTACGATCCCCTTACGCTGGACAGGGAATACCGGAGGGATATAGCCAAGGGCCTTTCCATCAAACCCCCGAAAAATTACTATCCCGGGGACGATCCTTCCCGGGAACCGCTGGTATGCTGGAGGGCCCACGCCCATCTCTTCTTTGCCAACTGGCTTAACTTTGTATACCAGGAGACTCCCTTCGATCTGGGCAAGCTGTAAGCTTAAGTTTGCATTTTCCTTTACAAAGTCCGAAGAGTAATTTATAGTGTAGAAAATCTGGAATTTTATAGGAGGATTCCATGGAACTGAAAGATTCCAAGACCTGGCAGAATTTACAGACCGCCTTTGCCGGCGAATCCCAGGCTCACACCAAATACCTGTACTATGCATCAAAGGCCGAAAAAGAGGGCTATGTACAGATCGGCGCCCTTTTCCGGGAAACCGCCTTAAACGAAAAGGAACACGCAAAGATCTGGTTCAAGCACCTCCACGGGGAAGAGGTTCCGGCCACCACCGCAAACCTCAAGGATGCCGCCGGGGGGGAGCATTACGAGTGGACCGAAATGTACGCGGGTTTTGCCCGGACCGCCCGGGAGGAGGGCTTTACCCGGATTGCCGCGGAAATGGAAGGGGTCGCCAAGATTGAAAAGGACCACGAGGAACGTTACAAAAAACTCCTTGCCAATATCGAAGGGGACCTGGTATTCAGCCGGGACGGGGACCAACTGTGGCAGTGCGCCAACTGCGGCCATATTGTCATCGGAAAGAAAGCGCCGGAAAAATGTCCCGTGTGTAACCATCCCAGGGGATATTTCCAGATAAAAGCCCGGAACTATTAGGCGGCTTGCATGGCCCTGCAATCACTGTTAAGCCGGGACGCGGCCTGGAAACTATTCTGTACCTACAATAAGGACCCCTTTCATCTGCAGCACGCCCTTACCGTCGAGGGGGTCATGGGCTGGTACGCCCCGGAACTGGGTTACGGGGACGATGCCGAATTTTGGAGTATTGCGGGGCTGCTTCACGACATAGACTTTGAGCTGTACCCGGAGGAGCACTGCCTAAAGGCCCCGGAACTGCTGCGTTCCGGGGGAGCTTCGGAGGATCTGATCCACGCCGTGTGCAGCCACGGCTGGGGCCTAACCGGGGCGGACGCCCGGCCGGAACATCAGATGGAAAAGCTCCTCTTTGCCGTCGACGAGCTTACCGGCCTTGTCTGGGCCGCCGCGATAATAAGGCCCTCAAAAAGCGTTCAGGACATGGAAGTAAAATCCCTTAAAAAGAAATACAAAACCCCGGCCTTTGCGGCGGGCTGTTCCCGGGAGGTCATCGAAAAGGGCGCCGCCCTGCTGGGCTGGGATCTGGATACCCTGCTGGGAAAGACCATACTTGCCATGCGTTCCTGCGAGGATTCGGTTAACTCCTTCATGGCTTCGATCTAGCAATCCGGCAATGCCCAAAAGAGCCCTTATTGCCATGTCGGGCGGCGTGGACAGCGCCGTCGCGGCGGCCCTGATGTCCGAAGAGGGTTATGACTGCGTGGGGGCCACGATGAAGCTTATCGCCTCCGGCGGAAGCAAGTGCTGTTCCCTGGAGGACATAAACGACGCCCGGGCCGCCGCCTGGAAATTGGGCATACGCCACTATGTAATGAACTATACCGAAGCTTTTACCCGCCTGGTGATTGAGCCCTTTATAAGCGCCTACGAACGGGGAGAAACCCCCAACCCCTGCATTGAATGTAACCGCCGCCTCAAATTCCGCCTGCTCCTGCGCCGGGCCAGGGAACTGGGAGCGGAAGTCCTGGTAAGCGGCCACTATGCCCGGATTACCCCGGAAAGCGGGGGCCGGCGCTTACTGCGGAAGGGGGCGGACCCTCAAAAGGACCAGAGCTATGTGCTTTACATGATGGGCCAGGATGAACTTGAGTTTACCCGTTTTCCTCTGGGAAATATGACCAAGGCGGAGGTACGGGATCTTGCCGCACGGCGGGGCCTTTCCAACGCGGCAAAGCGGGAGAGCCAGGACATTTGTTTTGTACCCGGCGGCGACTACGGCGCCTTTATGGAAACCCATAGGGGCAGGGCCTATCCCGAAGGGGACATTACCGACGAGGCGGGGGGCGTCATAGGCCGCCACCGGGGGCTTGTACGCTATACCCTGGGACAGCGCCGGGGAACCGGCGTAGCCCTCAACAGACCGGTCTATGTAACGGCCAAGTCCGTGGAAACCAACACCCTGGTGGTGGGAGCCGAGTCATCCCTCTATTCAAAAAGCCTCGACGCCCTCCGTATAAACCTTATCGCCTGCGACGGCCTTACAAGGCCCTTAAGGCTCAAGGTAAAGACCCGTTACCTCCAGGCCGGGCAGTGGGCACTGGTCGAACAAACCGGCCCCGCCGCGGTTCATGTGGAATTTGAGGAAGCCCAGCGGGCCATTACGCCGGGACAGGCGGCGGTATTTTATGACGGGGATATTGTGATCGGCGGCGGAACTATCGCGCCGCTGGGGCGGGATTACCATCCCTAAAACCTACCGTGATGACTTTTGCGGCCAAGAAGACTTGAACTTCCATGCCTCTCGGCGCCGGCACCTCAAACAAATTCCTTGCTGTATCACGCCGTAAGGGTTACGGGATTATGGGATTTCTTAGCCCCTGAACCGTTTGGGCAGCTCTTAAAAAACCTATGACCCTGGCCTGAATCGAACAGGCGACCATCGGTTTAGAAGACCGATGCTCTATCCACTGAGCTACAGGGCCGTAAAGGACATATTTCTTTCTCCTGAGATCGTGCAAATTCGTACAGGAATGATAGGAAGTATACAAAATGGGGGCAATATAGACAAGTATTGCCGGATTATCCGTTCTCCGGGCCCTTGACAGAATGGGGGCTTGTATCGGATATTGCAATTGATTCGCGGGTGGGGTCGTCCGTTCCGCGGCGGGATGGTTCCATTACGCTGAATTTTGGGGGGATGTATGAAAAAACGTTTTCTAATTCCGGCTTTTGTTTTGACCGCGCTTATTGCCGCCGCCGTAATCGCCTGTGCCACCAATCCCTATACGGGAAAGAGTACCCTGGCCCTGGTGGACAACGATACCCTTCTTGCCTCGTCATTCTCGCAGTATCAGACCTTTCTTAACGAAAGCACCGTTATTACCGGCACCGCCGATGCGGCCATGGTGGA
>JAISRD010000123.1 GCA_031273835.1 Treponema sp.
CTTTCCGGGCGGTTTCCGTTTTTATACCGGCATACCGCTTCCAGAACCTTGGTTTCTATCCGGCCCAAAAGAAAAGCGTTGATCCCGAAATGGTCGTTGCCCCGGAGGCTCGCCAGGGCAACGGGATATTCCCCGGCGGCCAAATGGTACTTGGCCTTGACCAGAATTTCCTGTCCGTAGACTATGGAGTTAAGATCGCTTTCCTCAAAATTGTTTTTAAGCCAGGAGGCGATTCTGCCAAGCTGCCCCAACTGGGCGTAAAACCAGCCGTTCACAATATCGTAGTTGGTAAGGCGGTTAAAGTAGTTTTCTTCCCCCAGTTGGTCTTCCAGTTCCTTGAGGGTGTTTTTAACGGAGGTCCCGTCTCCCCGGTTAAGGGCTATCCTTAAAAGGAAAAAGAGCGCCCTGTTTTCAATCTCGTACTGGAAACATTCACGGGCTTTTTTTACGGCCCGGTGGGACCATTCTTCGGCCAGGAGAAGATCACCCCGGAAGAAGGCCAGCTCCGCCTCGGCCAGATCGTCCATGCCGTAGGTGCAGCCCCCTATGCTGACGCTGATAAAGGCCACAGCGGGAACAAGGGCGGCTATAAACTTTTCCATTTCGCCCCTGCCGGGAACGCCGACCCTGCATATATAGGAGCTGACATTGTACACCGAGTAGGGCGGGACCGCCTTAAAACGGGAAACCTTGTAATATTGAAAAGCTTTTTCCAGATCCTGGAGAAAATCATAATCCCCGGTGGTCTGGCAGGTAAGGAATTTACTCAGCCCCCGGGTGTTGTACAGCCCCGCCAGGGCCCGGGCAATGGCGGGATTTTCCATGGCGTCATCCCTTGCTTCCAGACTGCCGATATACTCACGGATTTCATTTTCCGCATCCTCAAAGCGGGCCAGGATTATAAAGAGCAGGGTACGGATAACGTAGGCCTGGGGATTTTTCCTGTATATTTCGGGAGGGGCCCGGAGCATGCTTCCAAGCAGCAGCGTGGCCGTCTCGTCGTTCATTATCATGGGCATGGCATAGATAACCTTGAAGATCCCTAAATAATCGCCGGCCTTGTCGTAATAAGCGGCGGCGTTAAGCTTATTCCCCCTGGCAAAGCTCCAGTCGGCGGCTTTACGGTACACATCCCGCCTTTCACCGGGGCTCAGTTCCTCCGCAAGTCCCCGTAAATATTTTTGCAGCAGGGGATGGATGCTGTAGATATTGGTATAGCTGTCCAGATTGATGAAGGAGCTGATCTGACCCAGGCTGTCCAGGAACTCCTCCCCGGCTAGTTCCCTGACCAAATCCGCCGCGGGAAGGTCAATAAGGGAAAGCTTGATAAGCAGCCGCCGCAGCTCCGGACTGACCGCCGAGAGGATCTCCTCTTCAATGAGCCTGAAAATATTGCTCCTGAAAGCAACGGCGCTGTAGTCCCCCAGCATTACGGGCAGTTTCTGTTCCCGGGTAAGGACTTCCCCGGCCAGGCGTATGGCGAAGGCCCAGCCGTCGGTACTGTTGTAAATGTTTTCCGCCAGAAGCTTGGGGGGATGGACGCCCCGCATATCAAGATATTCAAGCATTTCGGCCCTGGAGAATTTAAGGTCCTCCTGGCCGATCTTCGCCACCAGCCCCTTGGATTCAAAACCCATCAGTTTAAGGGGGACCGAGGCGCGGCTGATAAGTATGGAGGTAATGTTGGAGAAGGGGCTGGTGATGTTCTTCTCCATGAAACGCAGAACTTCTTTATTGTGGATAAGGTGGAGATCATCGTAGACAAAGATATAGTTGGTATCCGGTTTCGTCTTTTTAACGGGCACCTGGAAGTAGCGTTCAAACTGACGGTCCGTCGAGGGAAAGTCCAGCCCCGCCAGGGCCTCGGCGGCTTCCAGGTTGACCATGCGGACCGCGGAGGTAAAATCTTCCCAAAAATGTTCGCCCACATTGTCCCGCACGGTAAAGCCCAGCCAGAAAAGACTGACGGGATACTTATGCACAAAAGAATACACCGCGTGGCTTTTTCCGTATCCCGCCCCGGCGCTGACTATAACAATGGGTCTTTTGATTGCCTGTTCAAACAGCCTGTCGATGCGGGGACGTTTTATAAAAAACTGGCGGAGAGGGTTTCCCGCCGTTACTATCGCGTCCATTAGCCTTTATTGTAGCACTAACGTGCTTTTCCGGCAAGAAAAAAAATCAAAATTTTAACAGCGTTGCGACACGAAAGTTCGTGAAAGAAGGGAATAGGAGAAACCTTTCAGCATAACCTAGTGAGGGCCATGGAACTTCGGTTTTATGCACCTCATCCGGAAAGGCCTAGTGGAATTGCCCCGGTTGGGTGGACAGCAGTTCCCTTTTCGACGGTTTTCAGAATACGGCGGTTTGTTTCTTTCTGTGTTTCGCAAAGGGTTTCGACCGTTACCTTTACCGCCCTGTCCGTATTTCTCCGGGGTACGCACATCCAGCAGGATGATTTTTTTATTTTCCATGTTGATATTTACCTTCCACTTTCCATCAACCTTAATCATATCAAGGTCTGAT
>JAISRD010000019.1 GCA_031273835.1 Treponema sp.
TAAGTATGAGAAGAAGAAAAACCACTGACCACACAGACACCACGGACGAATCTCACGGACAAGAGAAGATGAAGATAACCACTAAATACACATCGGACCAAAAGTCCGCAGACACTAAAAAGTCAAACCCCTTTCTTTTCGTGCTTTTCGTGCTTTTCGTGGTTAAAATTCTTGGCTTTTGTCTGTGAGGTCAGTGTGGTCCGTGGTTAAATTTCTTTTATATTTTTTGGAGGTTTATGATGAGAGTGAACGTAACAGTAATAGCGGTTGTATTAGCCGTGGTAATGACGGCGGCGGTGTCCGCCCAGACGCCTCAGGCGGCGGAGCTGCTGAGGCGGGTGGATGATAACGAGATATATACCACCATCGAATACGAGGGGGATATGATCATCGAGTATCAGAACCGGCGTTATGTCAAAACCATGAGGGCCTGGGGCCGGGAGAACAACGACAGCTTTATCGAATTCACCAATCCCGAAGACCGGGGAACCAAGTACCTCAAGAAGGGGGCGCGGCTCTACGTGTATTCCCCGGACACCGAGGAGGTGATGCTCATTTCCGGGCACATGCTCAAGGAAAGCATGATGGGCTCGGACATGTCCTACGAGGACACCATCGAGAACGAGAAGCTCTCCGCCCGCTACGATCCGGTTCTTGCGGGGAGCGAAACCTGGAACGGCTCAGGCGCGGGCCGGGACTGCTGGGTGCTGGAACTGACCGCGAAAAAGCGGACCGAAAGTTACCCCAAACGTAAACTCTGGATCGACAAGGCCACGGGAGACTGTGTCCACTATGAACTCTATGCCCTGTCCGGGGCGAAGCTTAAGGAATATACCCTTATCAGGATCGCGGTATTCGGCGGCCGCCGCTTCCCGGTGGAATCGGAACTGCGGGACCTGCTCCGCCGGGGAAGTAAAACCACCTTCATCATGCGTAATGTGGTGATGGACAGGCCCATCGCCGATTCGGTGTTCAGCCAGCGGAATCTGGAGAGATAATGAAAAAGGGGTTGTGATGAGGTTGAGAATAAGGGCTGTTTGGGTGATGGCGCTTTTGGGCGCGGCAGGGGGAGTCTTTGCCCAGGTTTCCCTGTCCGGAACCGCGGAGACAAGCTTCTTTGCCGCCGCCGGGGCGGGGGCTTCGCCTGGCTTTATGTACGGCGCCGAGGAATACGCCAACCTGAGGCTGCAAATCCCCGCGGGGGAATACGCGGTTTTTTACGGCGCCTTCAACCTCACCGCTTCCGCCGGAAGCTATCCCGCGGCGGCGGGTATGACGGCGGCGGCAAACGCAGGTGCGAACGCAACCGGGGGCCTTCTTTCGGGATCCTCTGTGTATGGCGAAAACTATGCCGCCGCCATAGAACTGGAACGGCTCTACCTCCAGCTTTCATCGGATACCCTGGGCCTTCAGGCGGGACTGCTCCGCGTCCCCCTGGGTTTCGGCCTTGCCTGGGGGCCTATGGATTTCCTCAATCCCCGCAATCCCCTCAAGCCCGACGCCCGGCTCAGGGCCGTGCTG
Source organism: Treponema sp. (assembly GCA_031273835.1). Taxonomy (GTDB): domain Bacteria; phylum Spirochaetota; class Spirochaetia; order Treponematales; family Breznakiellaceae; genus JAISRD01. The sequence continues at coordinate 1,522 of JAISRD010000019.1, forward strand.
GGAACAAACGCCTCCTGGTATCCCCTGGGGGATATAAAGTGTTTCGCCTTTGCGGCGGCCCCCCGGGACCCGCTGGCCCTGGAAGGCGGCGGGTCCCGTTTCGGCCTGGGCTGGGAAAACCACTGGTCCGCCGCGAGCCTCCAGCTTCTGGCCTGCTATGAAAGTCCGGCTTTCTACGCCGTCCCGTTTCCCCTTAAGGGGGCGGAATACCCCCAGGGACTTTACCGTTTCGGCCTTTCCCTCAAGGGCGATCTTGAACTGGGCCTCGTAACGGAACTGATCCATACCCTTAACCCCGCCTCGCCGGAACTGCTTCCCGGCCTCTCCGCCAGCGCCGGCTTTGATTACACGTTTCTGGACGGAAGATTATACGCCTTGGCTGAATACCTCTATTCGGGGGCGGAGTCGGTAAGCGCCGCGGGCCCGGCAAACCCCCTGGGCCGCAGAAACAGGCACTACCTCTACGTCGCCCTCACCTGGTTCTGGAGTGATTTTACCTCCCTTACCCTGGGGAGCGGGATCTGCCTGGACGACCCTTCGGCGGCGGCGGCCCTTACCTGGAAGCATGAGCCCCTCCAGGGTCTTACGGTGGATCTGGAATTCGGCCTTCCCCTGGACGGGGAAAGTTTCGGGGGAAACGCCGGGGAACTGGGACCCGTTATGACCGGATACCGTTTTTCATTTACCGCCGGACTTACGGTAAAATTTTAAGCGCCCGGTTCTACCCGGCCTGCGCCTTTTGCCGGGGGCCGCGCGGTCATTTTTCCCGTAACGGCCCCGGTAAAAGGGCGTTTTCCGTCAAAACCGCGTCCATCCTCCGGTCCCGGCTTTCCACCGGGACTTTTTTTACAAGCTGTGTCTTCATGCAAAAGCCGCAGGCCGTAAAAGGGAGCCCCCCGGAACCGGCCTTTCCCCCCGGTAAAATACCCGCGTCCAGGGCGGAAAAGAAACGGTCATAGTAACCCCGGCCCCGGCCCAGCCGGCCCCCCTGCCGGTCGAAGGCCGTACCGGGGGTGATCGCCAGGACGGGAAAATCCTCCGCGGTCAGGGCCCTGTCCGCCTCGGGCTCCCTGATGCCGAATTTTCCCTTGGGAAGGCCCCCGGCCCGGCTGAGGCGGTAAAATACCAGATCCTCCCCTTCGACCCTGGGGGCAAAAAGCCGTTTTCCCTCCGCCAGGGCCCCCCGGATCAGGGGCAGGGTGTCGATTTCGCGTT
>JAISRD010000136.1 GCA_031273835.1 Treponema sp.
ATCCTCCCGGACCACCCTGGTCCAGACCTCCGGTTCTATATACTTATTGATGGCGAATCCTAAATTGATGCCCAGCCGGTATCCCATGGCTCCTCCTATAAAAACAGGCGCGTTTAGCGCCGACGTTAATCGGAAGTGTTACGAAGTAACACACTCCTCCTTACGGGATTCTGTAATTTGTTTCGGGCCCCTATGGTCCGTCAAAAAGAAACAAAACTTGTTCATAATGTACAGAAAAAGCCCCGGCAGCGCAATGGTACTAGCCGCGGCGCGGGTTGCGTGCTATCTTCTCCCCATGAGGAGAAAAGACAGAGAAATAACGGATCCGGCGGAAAAACTGCGGATAATCGGCAGCTGTAAGGTATGCAGGCTTGGGATGTCGGAAAACAACCGGCCCTATGTGGTTCCCCTGAATTTTGGCTATGTTTATGAAAACGGTACCCTGGCCTTGTATTTTCACGGCGCCCGGGAGGGGAAAAAGATCGGCATTCTGAAAAATAACCCCGAAGTCTGTTTCGAAATGGACGGGGGGCACGCTCTGATCGAAGGCAAAGAAGCCTGTGACTACAGTTATGCCTATGAAAGCGTCGTCGGTTTCGGGACCGTTGAATTTTTGGAAGACGGCGGCGAAAAATCCCGCGGTTTGAATATCTTGATGAAGCATCAAACCGGAAAGGACACGGACCATGTCTTTAATGAACATCATTTAAAGGCGGTGGCGGTATATAGGCTTAGGGCGGTCTCTTTTACGGGGAAACGCCGTCTGCCGCCCCCTTCTTAATATGGCTTTAGCGGCATAACCCGCGGTTAAAAATCTTCCTAAAAAAAAGAAGAAAAATTTGTAATCCCCGGGAAAGTGCCTTAGACTTTAAGGTGAATTAAAAAAAATTTATAAATAAGGATTTAAAAATGCTTGGGTTTTTTGGTTTTCTCGTGGTGGGGCTTATTGTTTTTTTGCTGCTTAAGAAAATCACCGTTCCATCCATCGCGTTTATTGCCGTTCCGACGGTAATTGTCCTCGTCGCCGGTTACGCCGGTTTTCTTCCCGAAGAAGCCCTCTTGAACAAGGCGGTGCCGGAGGCGTTCTCCTTTCTTACGGTGGGCCGGTTCATCAGAACCGGCGTCCGGGGCACCTACGAGACGGCGGCTCTCTTTATCTTTTCCATCACCTTTTTCTGCCTGATGGACGACGTGGGCCTCTTCGACCGCATCATCGGCGCCCTCGCTAAAAAAGCGGGCAACAACGTTACCCTGGTCTGCATGCTCACCACCCTGATTGCGATGATTGGGCACCTGGACGGTTCCGGGGCTTCCACCTTCCTTATCACCGTGCCCGCGATGTACCCGGTGTTCAAAAAACTGAAAATGCGCAATACCTCCCTGATGCTCCTCGTTACCTCTTCCATGGGGGTTATGAACCTGCTGCCCTGGGGGGGGCCGACCCTCAGGGCGGCCTCGGTGATCGGCATGGACGCCGCCAAATTGTGGCAGTCGGTTCTTCCCATGCAGGGGGTCGGCGTGGTCCTGGCCTTCGCGATGTCCTTCCTGGTCAGCAGAATGGAAATCAAACGGGGCGCCGGTTATGATCCTGATTATACCGTGGCCCTTAACGCGGGGGGCGGGGTTCAAACCACCGAGGAGAAAAAGTCTCTCCAGCGTCCCAAACTGTTTTGGTTCAACGCGATCCTTACCCTGGGAACCATTGCCGCCCTGATGCTGGTCAACGTTCCCTCATTCTATATTTTTATGATCTCCACCGCCTTTGCCCTGCTGGTCAATTATCCCGGCGGGAAGGTTCAATCCGCCCGGATGGGCTCCCACGCCAGGGGCGCGATGATGATGGCTTCCACCCTGCTGGCGGCGGGAATTCTGCTGGGGGTCCTGCAGGAAAGCGGGATGATGGACGCCATGGGGACCCTTATGGTCAGCATCATCCCTTCCTTCCTGGGTCCCTATACCGCCATTATCATCGGGATTTTTTCCGCCCCCCTGGCGCTGGCCTTCGATACCGACTCGTATTACTACGGGGTGCTGCCGGTGGTGGTCAATGTGGCGGGCACCTACGGGGTTCCCCCCCTGTCGGTGGCGGTCACCATGGTGGTCTGCCGGAACCTGGCCTGCTTTATCAGTCCCATGGTTCCCGCCACGCTTTTAGGATGCGGTCTCGCGGAAGTGGAGATCAACGACCATATCAAAACCAGTTTTTTCTGGGTCTGGGGGATGAGTATCATCATGCTGATCAGCGGATTGATAATCGGGGTCATCCCCATGACGCGGTAGGGAGCGGCTATGGAAATTGTGAAGACCAGTGTGGCGGGTACGCTGGAATCGAGCGATATCATGATAACCCTGGAACCTGGCTCCGGGGGCATCGAAATTGATCTTTCCAGCATCGTGGAAAAACAATTCGGCAGGGAAATCCGCCGGGCCATCAGGGAAACCCTCCAGGCGCTGCAGGTGCAAAACGCCAAGGTCACCGCGGTGGACAAGGGCGCCTTGGACTGCGCCATCCGGGCCAGGGTAAAGACCGCGGTTTACCGGGCCGCCGGAAACAACACGGCCATCGGAAACAGCGTGGCCGCAGGAAACAGCGTGGCCGCGGCTTACGATTGGGGTATCCTATGACACGGCTTCGCAGAACCATGCTCTATGTTCCGGGAAATAACGCCGGCATGATCCGGGACGCGGGAATCTACAAAGCCGACTGCGTCATGTTCGATCTTGAAGATTCCGTTTCCGTTCACGAAAAGGACAGCGCCCGGTTTCTGGTATTTCAGGCCCTGACCACTTTGTCCTACCCGGGGAAGGAATTGGTGGTACGGATCAACGATCCCCGGACGCAGACCGGGCGGGACGATCTTGAGGCCATAGTACGGACCGGCAAGGCGGTGATCCGGCTCCCGAAAACCGAAAGCGCCGCCGATCTTACCGGCTGCGAGGAAAGAATCGAGACCATCGAAAGAAAGGCGGGCATCGAACCGGGTTCCACCGGGATGATGGCGGCGATCGAAAGCGCCGCGGGGGTGCTCAACGCGAAGGAAATCGCCTTCGCCAGCAAGCGGCTGATAGGCATCGCCATCGGCGCCGAGGACTATGTCACCGACCTGAGGACCACCCGTTCCCCCGAAGGGATAGAACTGCTTTTTGGGCGGAGCATGGTGCTCCTCGCCGCGCGGGCGGCGGGGATCGACGCCATCGATACGGTGTATTCGGACGTGAACAACGAAGAGGGCCTGCGGGAAGAAACGGCCCTGATCAAACAGCTTGGGTTTGACGGCAAGAGCATCATCAATCCCCGGCAGATTAAGATCGTCCACGAGGTGTTTACCCCCGGGGAAAGGGAAATTAGAAACGCCCTGGAAGTTATCGAAGCTATCAGGGACGCGGAGCGGCGGGGTTCCGGGGTGGTTTCCCTCAGGGGCAAGATGATAGATAAGCCCGTAGTCCGCCGGGCGGAGCACGTTCTCGACCTGGCCCGGGCCGCGGGAATCGCCGTAGACGCCGCCGGTTCTGCCGCCGGTATTTCGGAAGCCGCCGGCCCCGCGGCAAAAAGCGCGGCACAGGGGTGATTATGAAAAATATTCCGGGCATTGATGAAATACAGGCCCTGCACGGTTCTTTCGCGGCTGAGGCCCTACAAAAAGATTACAGCACCCTGGCGGAACGGGAAAAAAAACACAACAAGATTGTCCCGAGTCTTGAAGAAGCGGTCCGGGCCTCTGGATTAAAGAACGGCATGACCGTCTCCTTTCACCATCATTTCCGGGGGGGCGATTATATCGTCAACATGGTCATGGATACCCTCGCCGAAATGGGTTTTACGGATCTGGTCTTGGCCGCCTCGTCCTTAACCGACTGCCACGCCCCCCTGATCAAGCACATACAGAAGGGCGTTATCCGCCGGATCGAAACCTCCGGGCTCCGGGGCAGGCTGGCGGACGAAATATCCCGGGGGCTCATGGAGGTTCCCGTGGTGTTCCGTTCCCACGGCGGCCGGGCCTATGCCATCGAAACCGGGGAACTTCCCATTGACGCGGCGTTCCTCGGCGCGCCCTCCTGCGATCCCTTCGGCAACGCCAACGGCTATTCCCGGGACAGCGACGACGGCGTCAAATGCGGCTCCATGGGCTACGCCAAATGCGACGCCCGGTACGCGAAAAAAACCGTCATCATCACCAACAACATCGTACATTTTCCCAACGTGCCCTTCGGTATCCCCGAAAGCGATGTGGACTATATTGTAAAGGTTGATGAGATAGGGGATCCCGCGGGGATCATGTCGGGGGCGACCCGGTTTACCACCAACCCCAAGGAACTGCTTATGGCCGAGGCGGCGGCGGAGGTGATTGAAGCGTCGGGCAGGCTCGCCGACGGTTTCTCCTTCCAGACCGGGACCGGCGGCGCTTCCCTGGCGGTGACCCGGTTTCTCCGGGACCGGATGATCGCCCGGGGCATCACCGCGAGTTTCGCCCTGGGGGGCATTACCGGCTCCATTGTGGATCTGCACGAGGAAGGGCTTGTAAAAAAACTGCTCGATGTTCAGGGCTTTGATCTTAAAGCCGCGGATTCCCTGAAAAACAATCACTTTCATCATCAAATTTCCGCCGAGTACTACGCCAGCCCCCGGGGACAGGGCGCCGCGGTGAATCAGCTTGACGTGGTGGTCCTCTCCGCCCTGGAGGTTGACGTCGATTTCAACGTGAACGTGCTTACCGGTTCCGACGGGATCATCCGGGGCGCCATCGGCGGCCATCAGGATACGGCCTACGGCGCTTCGGTTTCGATTGTGGTCTGCCCCCTTACCCGGGGGAGGATTCCCTGCGTGGTCGACCGGGTGGGGACCATCGTCACCCCCGGCAAGACCGTGGACGTGATCGTTACCGAACAGGGGGCCGCGGTTAATCCGAACCGGGAGGATCTCCGGGAGCGGTTCGCCGCCGCGAACCTTCCGGTGCTGCCCATCGGGGAGCTTAGGAAGCGGGTGGAAGCCGTTACCGGAAAACCGGACCCGGTGGAGTATACCCCCAAGGTGGTGGGCATTGTTACCTACCGGGACGGCAGCGTCATCGATCTGATTCACCAGGTACAGTAGCCGGGAGCCGGACGTGGAGATGAGCTGCGGCTATCCCTTCCGGGGGGCCGCCCTTGAAAAGCTTCGGGACTTTCTCCGTGACAACGGCCTGGATTACGACGACCGGATAGAATTCTCGGTCTGCCTCATGGACGGGGAGGCCATCGCCGCCGCGGGCTCCATCGGGGGGGGCGTACTCAGATGCGTCGCCGCGGCCCGGGATCGCCAAAACGAGGGACTGGCCGCCTCGGTGGTAACCGAGCTTATCCATCACGCCGCCCGGGAGGGGCGGCATCATCTCTTTCTCTTTACCAAGCCCGGAAACGGCGGCCTCTTTTCAAACCTGGGATTTTACCCTGTGGCGGAAACCGGCGAGGCGCTGCTGATGGAAAATAAAAAAGAGGGCGTCCGGCGGTTTGTCGCGTCCCTGTCACGGCCCGGGGGAAAATCCGCCGCCGCGGTTGGCAAAGGCGCTGGCGCCGCCGGGGCCGCCGGGACCGGGGTTACCGGCGCGATTGTGGCGAACTGTAATCCCTTTACCCTGGGGCATTTATACCTCGTGGAAACCGCGGCCCGGGAATGCGATGCCCTCCATCTCTTTATCCTTTCGGAAGACAAAAGCGAATTTTCCGTGGAGGTCCGGCGGGAGCTGGCCCTCCGGGGGACGGCCCATATTCCCAATGTGATTGTCCAGCCCACCGGCCCCTATCTGGTTTCCGGGGTGACCTTTCCCGACTATTTTTTAAAAGACTCCGCCTCCCCCGAAGCGGTGAACACCGAGTTGGATCTTACCATCTTCGCCCGGCATTTCGCCGACCCCCTGGGGATTACCCGCCGCTATGTCGGCGCCGAGCCCCTCGATCCGGTCACCGCGGCGTACAACCGGCAGATGCGGAGGATCCTGCCCCGGTACGGGATCCAGGTGGCGGAACTGCTCCGGCTGGAACAGCGGGGCGCCCCGGTCAGCGCCGGCCGGGTCCGGCGGCTCCTCGGGGAAAAAAATTTTGCCGCCCTTAAGGAACTGGTTCCTCCCGCGAGCTTCGATTATCTGGTAAGCCGTTATGGGGGTAAAAATTGAATGCCAAAACCGAGGCTGAGGTAAACGTCAGGCGGGTTTCCCTGGAAGAAGTTCTCGCCCTCCGGGAAGGGCGCGCCCGGCGGCGGGAGGAACTTTCCCGCTCCGGCCTCTCCCTGGCCTGCCTCACCCTCAATATTCCCGGGGAATACAAGGTGTTTCCCCTGGCGGTCCGTTCCTTTCATGAGGAATCGGCGGCCTTTACCCGCGCCCTGAGGGCGGAGGGCGTCCCCGTGGTTCACCGGGAATCATGGGAAGACCCGGCGGGTCCTACGGAGTATGTTTCCGCCGCCGCCCCGCCGGAAAAGCTTAAGGCGATCGCCCTCGCCCTGGAAGGGGGTCATCCTCTGGGAAGGCTTTTTGATATCGACGTGTTCGCCCCGGGGGGCCGGAAACTTTCCCGCGGCGGCTTCGGTGAGGCGGAACGGCCCTGCCTGGTCTGCGGCGGCGGCGCCTTTGCCTGCGGCCGGAGCCGCGCCCATCCCGCCGCCGAAGTGATGGCCTCCGTCCTGAAAATCATGGAAGGCTTCCTCCGGGAAAAGGCGGAGAATATCGCCGGCTCCGCCGCGGCCGGGGCGCTGATGGGCGAGGTAGCCGTTACCCCCAAGCCGGGCCTGGTGGACCGGGCCAATAGCGGCGCCCACCGGGACATGGATTTTTTCACCTTCATCGATTCGGCGGCGGCGATTCTTCCCTTCTTCCGGGAATGCGCCCGCCGGGGTTTTGACCGGGGTGGTTCCCCGCACCGGAATTCTTTCGCCGGGGAGGAGGATTCTGAAAATCTTACCGGGCTTTTTGAAAGTCTCCGCCCGGCGGGAAAGATCGCCGAAGAGGCGATGCGGGAAGCGAGCGGCGGCCCTAACACCCACCGGGGGGCGATTTTTTCCCTGGGCATAATCAGCGCGGCCTACGGTTATTTATACCGCTCCCGGGAAAAACCGGGGCTTGAGGCCCTGCTCGGGACATGCCGCCTCATGACCGGCCGTTTGGGGGAAGATTTTTCCCGCCCCCCCCGTTCCCACGGGGAAGTAATCTACGCGGCCGGCGGCGTCCGGGGCGTCCGGGGGGAAGCTTCCCGGGGCTTTCCCGCGGTACGGGATCACGCCTACCCGGCGCTCCGGGGCATGCTCGGCCGGGGATATTCCCTCAATGACGCGGGAATCGCCGCGTTTCTCCAGCTCCTCGCCCATACGGAGGATACCAATATCATACACCGCGCCGGCGAGGCTGCCCTCCGCCGTATCCGGGAAGAAACCGCCCGCTTTCTCGGGACGAATCCCGGCATGGAGGAGATGCGGGCCAAGGCGGCGGATCTGGACAAGGAATTTACCGCCCGAAACATCAGCCCCGGGGGATGCGCGGATCTGCTGGGGGTGACCATTTTTCTCTACCGGCTGCTGCGGTAATGCCGGCAGGCTGCTTGCCGCGGGAAGTTATGTGCAGTACCCGTACATTTCAATTTAATTGTTTGTTTGCCATAATGGCCCCCAATTAACAATTTCCAAATAATTCCTAAACGTAATTGAATAATCTATTATTGTAAAATCTTGTCGATAATTCTACTAAATAATCCGTTCCAGGCATATTTTTACTGCCCCTGTCTTTATCCAGCAGGGCATCATTTTTATTTTGTTCAATTGTTTGAACAATCGTAGAATTTGGCCTTAAATCGACATAATCAATAATGCGGTTTGTTTCATCAATGTAAATTATTTTACCTTTTTGCCCATCAAGGTAAACCGATATTCCGCCTTTTTGTTCAACAAAAGAAAAGGGGTATTCTTGTTTTTTGCTGCACCCTGCAAATGCCAAACAAACAAAAATCAAAACGGCAAAATTCTTCATTTTCATAAAATTCCATCCTTTGTGTTTAATGTCCGCCGGCAAAAATTATGGAACCACGTTCTTTGATCAAACTTTGATCAAACAGTAAACCATACATTTTTCCTCATAAGAAACCCCTCGTGTATTTTTTAGCCGTCCGCGGACGCGGGCGGTTTCTTTGCTATTTTTACAAGTACTACGCAACATAGCATTATACTAATAAGCGGTAAATGGTTATGGCAACATGCCCTTGCCGGAATGGGCATTGCCGTTACTCGGCGCTATGCCGATTACGGCCGAGCGGAATCCAGCCGCCGATTGCGCTGAGAATACCCGCAATTCTCCCATTTTGAGCATTAGCCTCTTTTATAACAAAAGGTATCAAGCCAATAAATAACACCACGATTTTTAAAATGTTCTGGACAAACAAATTTACCCCAGCGATCACGAAAAAATTGACCATTATTGCAAATAATAATGCCGCGATGATTGTTGAAGCTATATGTATAGCGGCATATCCGCAAAGCGCCCCTCCGAGAATTGCGATAATAATGGCGTTAATTTCATAACCATCCCCGGCGGCAGGCTGTCCGGATATAATTCTAAACGATAAAAATATGCCGACAATTACAGCGGAAAATGCCGAAAGCAAATAGCTTAAAATGGATATAGTATCCTTTTTGGAAGATGAAACGCTGGTTTTTTCTTTGTCTGGTATCCCGTAATTTCCAGATAATAGAAAGCATGAAGCTCCGACAACAACTACGGCTAATAATACTTGAATCACAAAATACACAAAATAATTTGAATTTGGTCGAAATGGCTTAGACATTCCGCCTGAAACAGTAAAAGCAATTCCTCTTATTAATGTCGCTGTAGCGATCGTAACAAGAAATGCTTTAACCGGAGTTTTTACGGCTATGAGCCCATTTATGCAACCGCATAGTAAACCTATAACTAGGGCAAGCAAAGCGCCGGCAAAAGAACCCTTAAAAATTCCTACAATAACACCGCTTAGACCTACGAGAGACCCAATGGAAAAATCGATCCCGCCAAAACTCATGACAACAAACATTGAAACGCCAATCAACAACAGAGGTATAAATTGATACATAATACTGCGGATGTTATTGAAAGTTAAGAAATTACGAGAAATAATACCGGCAATAATAACAAAAAGGATCATTATTGCAAATAAAACGCCGATCCTTCTGAATTCGCCCATCTGAATTTTCTCACTTCCCTGTGATGTACCGAATACTCCATTTTCACTTTTTTCCGGTTTGTTTTCCATACGTTCACTCCTGTTTTAATGGACTTGTTCGAAAACTGAGGTTTCCGAACAACTCTAATGTTCTTCTTCTCACCATTGCCGTTAAAATAACCATCTAACCACGTAAATGAGCCTGAGCGCCGGAATAACCAGCCCTATAATGCTGAGGGCCAAGCCCGCTGTAGCCACGCCCGTCGGCTCATTTGCCTGAGCCGCGTTTTTTCGGGCAATTGCGCTCAGCGCTATGCCGATTACAGCCAATACCCACGTGAAGTAATTTACAAGCGGAATCCAGCCGCCGATTACGCTGAGAATACCTAAAACCAAACCCGCAATTCCCAGACTTTGAGCACTGGCCCCTTTTATAAAAATTGGTATAAAGCCAATAAACAACACCACGATTTTTAAAATACTTTGGACAGACCAGCTTACCTCGATAAGATTGAAAAAATTACCCATCATCGCCAATAATAATGCCGCGATGGCTGTTGAAGCTATATGTATAGCGGCATATCCGAAAAGCGCCCCTCCGAGAATTGCGATAATAATGGCGTCAATTTCATAACCACCCCCAAGGTTAGGCATTCCGGCCCCCATTCTAAACGATAAAAATATGCCGACAAGTACAGCGGAAAATGCCGAAAGCAAATAGCTTACTGACCCGGCAACAATCATTCAGACATTTGCGGCATAGGAAATAGCCGGGTCAAGAAAATACCTTCTTACCCGTTTTGGTGTCTTGTGCAGCATATTCATAGGTTCTTCGACCGCTTCCCTCAATGCTTCTTTGGTTCTCTTGGGTGTTTTTGAACCTACCCCGTATTTTACATCGGCGTTGATATGTTCATCGGGATTTAAATCAGGACGGTACGGCGGTAGATAAAATAATGCTATCCTCTTGGGGTTCTTTTTCCCCTATTCGCTAAGCAACCTGCTAAGGAACTGTTAATAAATAACCTGTAATACTATCTTGGTATAATGGCATAATTCCAATTGCCTAAATTCTTGTCTTTCACAATATTTATCCTTTCACATTCCTCATCGGAAATGAATTGTGACCATTCATATATTTTGTCATCTTTCATGCATAACACCTTCAGCCCTTTTTTTGTTGTGGTGCTTCCGATGAGACTGATACCCGTTTCTATGCCAATCAACGGTTTGCCTTGCCAATTCTTTGCTATAGAGCAGAATAGCCGGCGCTCAACTTTGTTCCATTTCGATGTTCCAGGTGGAAAATGCGAACCATGTCATTCGACTCCTGTTCTGTCAGACCGTTGCTGAAGGGGGTATTTCCACATCCGTGAACGGCTGCCATTACTGCCGCCACCATCACCGGTAATATACAGTTTTTTGGCATCCGGAAACGTGTTCTTGCCAACAATTTCCCGCCATCTGGATATACTTTCGACTGCACATGCACTTGTGTCATGGCTCCTCCCAACCTTGACCAACCCGGTAGTATCATTGAGGCTGTATATTCCCTATGGCGACACGTTGCCGAGTTCCG